>NZ_JBHIRH010000002.1:0-276344 GCF_042196945.1 Bartonella sp. AA81SXKL
AAGGCGCCCAAGCCCATTTCACGGCGCCGACCGTGAATGGTATAACGATAAAGCCATTGAGCACCACCATCTTTACGTTTGTGAAGTAGCAAGCCGGCACCATCATTATATTTACCAGCTCCCAATGTTGCTACAGCCCTTGCATTAAGACGATTCATAAGAACCATTTTTACTCCTTTCTTGTACAATTTTTACCCACACATCAACCCCGCTTGTGACGTGCAAACGAATGGTTTTGATTGATTCAAGATAAGCAGATTTGAAATGAGAGAATCCTACAGTATTAGTTTTTTCATTCAATATGAAAACAATAAGTTATCATTATAAATCAATACATTACACACTGGTTGCGCGACAAATAAATATGTTTCTTCTTGTGTTGGTTGGTTACCTATTTATTTAAGCCGGCAAGATCTGAACACCATTAGCTCAAACTTAGCAAGAGAGATCTTAAAGCATAACAAGCAGGGTCAACGCTTGTGTGGGTGGAAACATGGTTAGAAAAAAATCCAAAAAATACACAGAGCTTACAGAAGCAGAAAAAGAAATGCTTCAAGAAATGATCATCACCTATCAAAGCGTGAAAATGATGTCTCGCTTGATGAAGTGGATAGCATTTTTTCTTTTTTTGCTTATCCTTGATTTTGCATGCCTCATGGATGCGATAGACAACATCTTCGCTCATTTGAAGCAGTGGTTCTCAAAGAATTAGAAAAACTGTCATACAAGCAAAAACTTCGAAAAATTCTTTTTACTATGAATTGGAGATCCAATCATAAGCGTAGTTCAGAATGCAAACCAAGTCGTAAGAGCTCGAGTGTTTTGGTATTCGGCTTTCGATAGATCAAAACTAAATCTGGCTTGATATGACAATCACGACAATTGCGCCATTGACCTGTTAGCGCATAATCTCTCCAATGCGCTTTTAGCGGTTCATTCTCCGCTAACGCTTTGACCAAAAGCAGCAAATCCTTCTCTAGTGTATTAGCATACCTACCTTTGCTTTCACGTTTAAGGTCAGACCGGAATGAACGCGTATAGACAATATAGCAAGCTTAGGTTTTCTTTTCAGATTTACGCATTTCGGTTCTATCTTCGCGTATCATGGTCCTTAAGCTGTCTAATAATGTACGTTCGACGCATCCCATTTCGACATCCTCGATAGCTCGTAATGTTTCCGGATTTGGTTGAAAGATCCAAGCGGTAATGTACGATCTCTAGCAATGCGGGTCATAAACATGCGTACTACATCCGATACAGTTAAACCCGTAGACTTAATAACTGCACTTGCAATTTCTTGAACTTGATCAGGTATGCGGGCTTGAATTTTTCCCATTGCTAAATCCCCTATTCAATTGTAGCACAATGTACTGTACGTTAAGTCTATGTCAAGAGTTTCAACAATAGCTTTTCACAAGAGAACTTAGCAAAATTCAAAAAATTATTAGAGAAAGTTAGCAGAATAAGATATGTTTTGTAGAAGAATATTGGAAAATCCTATTCCCTAACCTTTATTTATGAACCCCATACTTAAAAAACATATAAATCAATGTGATATATGAATAAAAAAGAGCATAATATCACTAAAAGAGTGTTATAGAAATGATGTGTCATGACGATTCTACCACTCGATAGTGCTTCGATAAGAGAGGCAATAGCGCTTCTTGAACAAGGGAAGTTAGTAGCATTACCAACGGAAACTGTTTATGGATTAGCGGGCGATGCAACCAATGGGAGAGCAATTTCTTCTATTTATTCTACAAAGGGTCGTCCGCAAATTAATCCTCTTATTGCGCATGTCAGCGGCATCGAAATGGCGGAACGTTATGTTAAAATTGACTTTCTTTCACGCCAATTAATGGAGGAATTTTGGCCAGGTCCTTTGACATTGGTTTTGCCTTTAAAGGAACAGCATAATATCCATCCTTTAACAACCTCTGGTTTGAATACCTTGGCTGTTCGTTTTCCAGACAGTCGTTTTGCGGAAGTGGTACAACATTTTGGCCGCCCACTTGCTGCTCCTAGTGCGAATCAATCGGGGCGTCTTAGCCCTACTTCAGCTGAGGCTGTTTTTGCATCTTTGGGGGAATCTGTTCCTTTGATATTGGACGGAGGACCTGCTAAAATAGGGCTGGAATCAACGATTATTAAAATTTGTGGTGAAAATATTTATCTTTTGCGTCCAGGGGGGCTTGCGGCTGATGAAATTGAAGAAGTTGTGGGGAAGCCTTTAAAACGGATAGATCAAAGGGCGGCGATTGAAGCTCCTGGGATGTTAAAGTCGCATTATGCTCCCAATGCCACGGTTCGTTTGAATGTAGAAAAGGTGGAAAATGGTGAAGCGCTTTTAGCATTTGGTTCAAAGCGTGTTATGGGGGCTGAAAATGCCGTTTCTATTTTAAACCTTAGCGAAGATGGAAAGTTAGAAGAGGCAGCCTCTCATTTATTTCAATATATGAAGGAATTAGATTCATTTAAAGTGAGATGTATCGCAGTAGAACCTATTCCATTATACGGATTAGGGGAGGCTATCAATGATCGTCTTATACGGGCTGCGGCTCCAAAGGAGAAATGAACATGGAGCAGGAATTAATTGAAGGGTTTAGGGAAATTGTTGGTGCTAAGCATGCTATAACAGATCAAGCGTTGATTGCACCGTATTTGCTTGAAGAGCGTGGGCTTTTTCATGGAAAAACACCTTTACTTTTACGTCCATCTTCTTGCGCAGAGGTCTCATCGATTATGCAGTTAGCGAGCAAAACGCGCACACCGATTGTGCCACAGGGTGGAAATACAGGGCTTGTGGGGGGACAACAACCAGATGAAAGAGGAGAGGGCGTTCTTTTATCCATGGAGCGATTAAATAAGATTAGAGCTATAAATATTGAAGGAAATTTTGTTGTTGTAGAGGCTGGTGTTATTTTACAGGATTTACAGAAAAAAGTGGATGAATCAGGTCGTTTTTTCCCTCTTTCTTTGGCATCTGAAGGTTCTTGCCAAGTAGGAGGAAATCTTTCGTCGAATGCTGGAGGGACAGCTGTTTTAGCCTATGGCAATATGCGTGATCTTTGTCTTGGTTTAGAAGTTGTTTTACCGGATGGGCGTATTTTAGATGATTTGCGTTTTGTTAAAAAAGACAATAGCGGTTACGATTTAAAAGATCTTTTTATTGGTGCAGAAGGTACATTGGGTGTTATAACCGCAGCCGTTTTGAAGATGTTTCCAAAAATAAAAGGAAAAGCTGTTGCTTTGGTGGGATTATATAGTCCGGCGAAGGCTTTAGAGTTTTTATCTCTGGCTCAAGAGTATGGAGGAGGGATGTTGACAGGTTTTGAGCTCATGGGAAATCTCAGTTTGCAAATGGCTTTAGATTATAAGATGTGTGAGAAGCCTCCTCTTCAGCGGAAACATGAATGGTATGTATTAATGAACATTTCATCGTTGCAAGGCAATGATGAGGCGTTATCGGTATTGAGTACTATTTTAGAAGAAGCTTTAAAGAATGCGGTGATAGAAGATGCAGTTGTTGCG
Source organism: Bartonella sp. AA81SXKL (assembly GCF_042196945.1). Lineage (NCBI taxonomy): Bacteria > Pseudomonadati > Pseudomonadota > Alphaproteobacteria > Hyphomicrobiales > Bartonellaceae > Bartonella > Bartonella sp. AA81SXKL. Next base: position 3,532 of record NZ_JBHIRH010000002.1, read on the forward strand.
CAATCTTTAAAACAGCAAGATTTTTTTTGGCAATTACGAGAAAGTATATCATTAGCACAAAAGTTAGCAGGAGGGTCCATTAAGCATGATATTGCAATCCCACTTGCTTCTATTCCTGATTTTATTGCTGATGCAGCGCTTATTGTTGAGGATATTGCTCCAGGAGCACGGGTGATTTGTTTTGGACACATGGGCGATGGAAATTTACATTATAATATTACACAACCTGTAGGAGCTGATACGACAGTGTTCTTGCAGTTATGGTCAACAATGAATCATCGCATTCATAGTTTAGTGGTGGACTATAGAGGTGCATTTTCTGCTGAGCATGGAATTGGTCAGCTTAAGCGCGAAGAACTTCGTTCTTTTAAATCGCCTGTCGCATTGGATATTATGCAAGGGATTAAAAAAACGTTCGATCCTTTAGGGATAATGAATCCTGGAAAAGTATTATAATTCAAGAATGGTGATCATGCATTTTTGTTTAGATTTTAATAACCAAAAAAGAAACCAGTTGTTTTTTATTCAAACTTTTAATAATCCAATGAGAAAAAGCTGCTAAAGGGTGTATGTTATTTAAGATAAATTGGGATAATGTATATGGCTAATCAATGCTTTAATCAGGCAAAAGCGGTGCTTGAATTTCGGTTAGATCCGTGCCATTTGCCACAAACGACGACATATTTTTCATCCAAAACGGGTAATCAGGTTATTTGTTCGTTAAATGAGCGTGGTGTTTCTTTTAAAACGGATATGCCTTCAAGCTTATCGCATTTAATACCCCCTTATCATTTTCAAGGAATTGCAGCACGTACCGTAAAAACGCGTTCAGGAGAAAGAGCTGTTGCATTAGAATTACTTCATGCCGATGAGGAAGCTTGTATACCGCTTTTGGTTTCCAGAGATTTGAATAATGTTCTTCTGGATTGGCGGTTATGGGCGGATACTTATGGCCTTCCCATGCTTATGATCAATGAAGATAATCGCATTCTGGTTGTAAAAGATCGTTCTGATTTACATCGATTTTTTGGTACAACAGCACATTCTAAACAAAAGCATTTTTTACTTCGTTATAGCAATCCGTTAGGCTTGCGTTTGGTGATTGCGAATCGAATTGCACTCCAGTAAATTAACATGCATTCATTTTTGTACTACCGTCAGCATTTATCTTGTTGTGCTGTAAAACATCGTTGTTTGGGGAGGTAACATAAGGCATGTAAACTTCACACATGAAGTGTTTTTAGAAGATATGGCGAATATTCTTAAGTTTGCTTGTAGGTCTTTGTGTAAGTGCAGCATATTAATGAGAATTCAGACCTTTACAGACGGGATTTGGTGTGACTTTTGGTTCTTTAAAACAAAGAGAAAGTCAATGATTGTAAATGAGAGTTTTTTGACACCATACATTGGCAGCAGGAATCGATGATGTAAAACGCTTTTTTCAGAGAGGTAAAAACGGTTTTCATAACAATAGAAACTGTTTTTTTGCGGTATAATTTTGGGTTTTTGCCACATTATTAAAAACACCAGAAGATTACTGGAAGTGTTTTTGAATTTTTTTATAAATCATTTCTTCATGTTGAATGAAAGCTTTGAATATTGCAGAATATTCTTATTTCATCTCTCTTTTATAATCAAAATCATTTAGATAGAAAGGGTTATCGTAATATTGAGAATTGGAAAATACAATGATGGTATAGGTTTTTATTTTTATTCCAGAAAGCTGGCAGAATGGATTTATACTATTTGCAGGTAGTGTCGTAAAATGGGAATGATAAGCATGAGAGATATTGTTTAAGAGTTTGTATGTGAATAACATAACTATCTTTTTTGGGCATTTCATTTTTCGTAAAAGCGGAATTTCACTAAAAACGCGATAAATAAAAGAAATGATAGTATATACGTTTTTCCTCAGGATTTTATAAGAAAGAAAGTGTTTATAAAAATGATGAGAAAATGCGTTTAAAGTAAAGACAACAGTAAAATGATTATTTTATATTACATCTTCAGATTCAGAAAATTTTCCTATTTTATCATGAGTAGATATCCTATTTACAATATTTGATTGTTCAAAGGAAAGCACACTCATTTTTTCAAAATTATGGTCAACGTAAAACAGTGAGAAAATTTTTGTATCATGCTCTTATATAAAATAAGAAAATCGTAAAAAAAGAATATTCAAAGGATTTAATTTTCTCGCGCAACGGCTCTCCATCCGATATCTCGACGAACAAAACCTTCTGGCCAATCAATACAATCAACAGCTTCATAAGCACGTTTTTGTGCATGGGTAATCGTTTTTCCTGTTGCTGTTATATTGAGTACACGTCCACCATTTGCAATGAGTTCTCCATCACGCAACACTGTACCAGCTTGAAAAACTTTCACATCGAGAAGAGTGTTTACTTGATCAACGTTACGGATAACAGTACCTTTTTGGGGAGAGTCTGGATAACCATTAGCAGCCATAACAACGGTGAGAGCTGTTTTTTCAGACCACCGAAGAGGCTGATTTTCAAGTTTTCCTTGAGCTGCAGCAAGAAAAATTGGCAAAATATCATCTTTGAGGCGCATCATTAAAACTTGACATTCAGGATCACCGAATCGTACGTTAAATTCAATTAATTCGGGTCCTTTTTGCGTTATCATTAATCCGACGAAGAGAATACCTTTAAAGGGGGCACCCATTTCTTTCATGCTTTTTAAAGCTGGTTCAACAATTTCTTTGAGAGTACGATTCACTATTTCTTGGGTCATGATGGGCGCTGGTGAATAAGCACCCATACCACCGGTGTTTGCTCCAGTATCCCCATCACCTACACGTTTATGATCTTGAGCAGATCCAAAAGGAAGAGCAACTTTACCATCACAAAGGCAGAAGAAGCTTGCTTCTTCACCTTCAAGAAAAGATTCTACAACAATTTTGTTTTCTGCATCTCCAAATGTACTTTTGAAGCAGGCATCAACTGCGTTAAACGCTTCTTCCATAGTTGTTGCAACCACGACACCTTTGCCAGCTGCTAAGCCATCAGCTTTAATAACAATGGGAACACCTTGTTGCTGAATGTAAGCTTTAGCTTTAGAGGCATCATTAAAGCATTGGTAACTTCCTGTAGGAATGTTATTCTTCCGACATAAATCTTTTGTAAAGGCTTTTGAACCTTCTAGTTGAGCAGCTTTTTGAGTAGGACCAAATACACAGATGTTAGCGCTATTAAGAGAGTCTGTTATACCCGCCACCAAGGGTGCTTCTGGTCCTACAATTACAAGATCAATAGAATGTGCCTTACAAAAATCAATAACAAGGGGATGGTCATCAATGTTCAAATTAATATTTTCACCAAATTCTGTTGTTGCAGGATTTCCAGGAGCACAATATAACTTTGTTAGCAGTGGTGATGCTGCTATTTTCCATGCTAAAGCATGTTCTCGTCCACCTGAGCCAATAAGAAGAATATTCATTGCTTGCTCCTCTCATAAAAGATAATTAATCTCATCCTCTTCTCATAAGAATGAAATGTCTCTATCGCAAGACCAAAGGTAAATCATTTGATGAAAAAAAATAAAAATATCGCGCATGTTCAGTCCTATGATAGCCAAGGACGGGTTATGGATGCATCTTCCAAACAATGGGTCTACAGCTTCCTTCCCCGTTCTTTATGGTTTTATGCGCAATTGGCGCGTTGGGATCGACCTATCGGTTGGCAATTGTTGATGTGGCCTTGTTTTTGGTCAACAACAATGGCTTTTTTCTCTTATAACATGCATTACGATACTCTTTTATCAATGTTTCTTCATTGGGTTTGGTATCTTTTTCTTTTTTTTCTGGGATCTATTGCTATGCGAGGGGCAGGATGTACTTGGAATGATCTTATTGACCATAAAATTGATGCTCAGGTAGAAAGGACACGTTCTCGCCCATTGCCAACAGGACATGTGAGTCGGTTTCAAGCGAGAGTTTTTATCCTTGTGCAATGTTTTGTTGGTTTAGTCGTTTTATCACAATTTAATAGGTTTAGTTTTTTTCTAGGTATTTCGTCATTGATAGCTGTTGCATTTTATCCTTTTATGAAACGCGTAACATATTGGCCGCAGTTTTTTTTAGGCGTTGCATTTAATTGGGGGGCATTAATGGGGTGGGCTGTTGTCTTTGGAAGTTTAAGCTGGGCACCAATCTTGCTTTATGTGGGATCAATTTTGTGGACCATAGGATACGACACAATCTACGCACATCAAGATAAAGAAGATGACGTTACTGTTGGTGTCCGTTCTACGGCTCTTCTTTTTGGTAAAGCAACCAAGCGTGCTTTAGTATTTTTGTATGGTGGTTTTGTGATGTTCGTTAGTCTAGCATTTTATTTAGCTGGAGTCCCTGTTCTTAGTTTTTTGGGGATTTTTGTGGCAAGTATCCATATGTTTATTCAAATTAAAGTCATTGATATAGATGATAGTTCACAATGCCTCAGGCTTTTCAAATCTAATTCGCTTATTGGTTTTGTGATTTTTTCTGGTTTAGTATGTGGGGGTATATGGATGATATTTTATCCTGCGGTCTAAAAATAAGTTAGCTAAAATCATAGTTTCTACTGAATACAGTATGTTTTTTTTAATAAGCTTGTTGCTAATCTATTTTTAAGCAATACAGTAGAAAATATCACCAATTAACCTTTACAGTGAAAATAAAATTCTTCTATTTAAATAGAATAAATCATCTTCTTTTAGAATTTTTCGAATAAAAAATATTTGTTTAATTGTTGCGAAGAAAAAATCTTCATAACGATGAAGTTTGAAGGATTAGGGATAAAGTTTTTGTCTTTTCCAATCGCTGTGTTCAACACAATCCCGTGTAAAAAGCAAACGATCATGTAAACGAAATGGGCGATCGCACCAGAACTCTATAGAAAGGGGTTTAACACGAAACCCAGACCAATAAGGTGGTCGTGGAATATTGCCTAGAGCATAACGCGCAGTATATTGAGCAATTGCTTTTTCGAGCACAAAACGATTGTCTAAAGGTTGAGATTGTTTAGAGGCCCATGCACCAATTCGACTACCACGTGGTCGCGATTGGAAATAGGCATCGGCTTCCTGTTGACTTACTTTTTCAACGATTCCTCTAATTCTGACTTGACGACGGAGTGATTTCCAATGAAAACCTAAGGATGCTTTCATTGATTTTAAAATTTCTTGTCCTTTACAGCTTTCATAATTGGTATAGAAGACGAATCCTTGGGGACTGTAGTCTTTGAGGAGAACCATACGAACATTAGGGAGTCCTGTTTCGTCAACTGTTGCTAATGCCATAGCATTCGGATCATTTATTTCACTTATCGTTGCCTCTTCAAGCCACTTTGCGAAAAGTTCAAAAGGTTTTTGCATTTTCATAAAATGATCATCTGTTGGTATTTTTGTGCTCATAGTTTCTCCAAATATCAGTGAGCATGGGTGAGGCATTTTCTCATTTACTTGATCATCAAGAAGTTACAGTACTATTTTTTCTTATTTTCAAAAAGCCAATGCTATCGTGTATTTCTATGGTAGTTTAATTATTTTTTACTTTAGCATAGACTACAAGGAGCTATATTAAATAAATGTCTCATTTTATCTGGTATTTTAGTTTATTGATAGACATATAAAGAGAAAAGAAGAAATTATTCTCTAGAATAGACTAATGAAGCTATAAGGGATATTGAACAACGTATCAGTTGATATTTTGAAAACGAAGAAATTGAAAAGAGGGCAATATGCGTGATCCCTACACGATTCTGGGTGTGGCACGTACCGCAAAATCGCAAGAGATTAAATCGGCATTTAGAAGATTAGCGAAGAAATATCATCCAGACCATAATAAAGATGATACAAAGGCTAAAGAGAAATTTGCTGAAATTAATCAAGCCTATGAAATTATAGGTGATAAAGATAAAAAGGCACAATTTGACCGCGGTGAAATTGATATGGAAGGAAAACCGCTTTATCAAGCCTATGGTGCTGGTGAAAATTTTAGCAATAAACAAAATCCCTTTTCAGGAAGAGCAAAGGGATTTGATTTTTCCTCTTCAGGTGGTGCAAGTTTTGATGCGAGTGATATTTTTCGGGATCTGTTTGGAGGAGGAGGTAGCTTTTCGAATTCCACACACTATAACCGTCCCCAACAAGGAGCACATGTTCGTGCTAATCTTGCCATAACATTAGAGCAGATGGTTGGCGCAGAAAAGGTGGAGGCTGTTTTTCCAAATGGAAAAAAGTTAAAAATTAAACTTCCAGATTATATTGAAGACGGACAGACTATTCGTTTAAAAGGTCAGGGAGAAGAGGTACCTCACGGGCAAGCAGGAGATGCGTTGATAACCATTCAGATTCAAAAACATCCTCGTTTTCGGGTTGAAGGAAAAGCACTCCATCTTGATTTACCAGTTTCTCTTAAACATGCTGTTTTGGGAGCAAAAGAAGAAGTTGAGACGTTGGAGGGGCGTGTGGTTTTAACGATTCCTGCGTGGTCAAGTTCTGATCGCGTTTTACGGTTGAAAGGGAAAGGGCTTCGTTTAAAAAATGGTACAAGAGATGATCTTTATGTGCATGTTCGCATTATGTTGCCGGGAGATGAAAATGCCGCCGCACTAGAACAGTTTTTGCAAATGCAACAAGATTAATTTTAAAAATTTTATATATAAAAGCGTAGTTTTTGTTTGATTTTAAACCAATTGCTTGAAGAAAAAGTTGACCTGTGTCATAGGCAGGTGAATAATACTAATTTTAAGTAACAATGGGGCAGTGCTGATGGCTAAGGGTAATGGTTTATTGTACGGTAAGCGTGGTTTAATTTTGGGGTTGGCCAATAATCGCTCCATCGCTTGGGGAATCGCTAAAGCGGCAAGTAGCGCAGGGGCAGAGCTTGCTTTTACCTATCAGGGTGAAGCAATGAAAAAGCGTGTCGAGCCTTTGGCTGAAGAATTAAAGGGATTTGTTTGTGGACATTGTGATGTTTCTGACAGTGTCTCTATTGATACGGTCTTTAGAGAAATAGAGAAGAAATGGGGAAAACTTGATTTTTTAGTTCATGCTATTGGTTTTTCTGATAAAGATGAATTAAGTGGTCGTTATATTGATATCAGCGAATCAAATTTTATGATGACGATGAATATTTCCGTTTATTCCCTAACAGCTCTAACGAAGCGTGCAGAAAAATTGATGCCAGATGGTGGTTCAATCTTGACACTAACCTATTATGGTGCAGAAAAGGTTGTTCCCAATTATAATGTAATGGGGGTTGCCAAAGCCGCTCTTGAAGCGAGCGTGAAATATTTAGCGGTAGATTTAGGTCCCCAAAATATTCGTGTTAATGCTATATCTGCTGGACCAATTAAAACGTTAGCGGCTTCTGGTATTGGTGATTTTCGTTATATTTTAAAATGGAATGAATATAATGCTCCATTACGTCGTACGGTAACAATTGAAGAGGTTGGTGATTCTGCGCTTTATTTTCTTTCAGATTTGTCTCGTTCTGTTACCGGTGAAGTCCATCATGTCGATTCGGGTTATAATATCATAGGTATGAAGGCAGTTGATGCACCAGACATTTCTGTCGTTAAAGAATAAAGTTTGGTTTATAAGATTTTATTAGACAGCAGTAATTTGACCAAATTTAAGGTGTCCAAGAGTATTTGGAAGAAAAGAGTTGTCTTGTGTATAGCACACAACATACGTTATCGTTGTATATATTTGACAGAGAAATGGATCTTTTTTCATGTCGCATAATACATTTGGTCATTTGTTTCGTGTAACAACATGGGGTGAAAGTCATGGTGCTGCTCTTGGTTGTGTCATTGATGGTTGTCCACCTGGAATTATTTTTACTCTTGCAGAAGTTCAAGCTTATCTTGATAAACGCAAGCCAGGACAATCAAAATATACAACGCAGCGCCGAGAACCAGATGAAGTAGAGGTCCTTTCAGGAGTTGTTGTTCAAGACGATGGAACGACATTGGTGACAACAGGTACACCAATTTCTCTGTTGATTCGAAATACAGATCAACGCTCTCAAGATTATGGAGCAATTGCTCATCAGTATCGTCCAGGACATGCGGATTATACTTATGATATTAAATATGGCATTCGTGATTTTCGAGGCGGGGGACGTGCTTCGGCACGGGAGACGGCAGCACGTGTTGCAGCAGGTGCATTTGCTCGTAAAATCGTTCCTGGTTTGATTGTACGAGGAGCAGTGATAGCAATTGGTCCTCATAATATTAATCGTGATCGTTGGGATTGGTCAGAGGTTGATAATAATCCTTTTTTTACAGCTGATGCAGAGATGGTTCACATTTTTAGTGACTATATCAGTAAACTCCGTAAAGAGGGGACATCTGTTGGTGCGGTTGTTGAGATCGTTGCAGAAAATGTTCCGGCAGGTTTAGGAGCCCCTATTTACGCAAAGCTTGATCAAGATATTGCCTCGTTACTTATGTCGATTAATGCGGTAAAAGGTGTGGAAATTGGTGATGGTTTTGCGGCAGCCCGCTTGAGGGGAGAAGAAAATGCCGATGAAATGCGAATGGGAAATGATGGAAAACCGCTTTTTTTATCCAATCATGCTGGTGGTATTTTAGGGGGAATATCGAGTGGACAGCCAATTGTTGCACGTTTTGCTGTAAAGCCTACTTCATCAATTTTAACACCTCGTCGTTCCATTGATGTTGATGGTCATGATATAGACGTTATAACAAAGGGACGTCATGATCCATGTGTTGGGATTCGTGCCGTTCCTGTTGGTGAGGCGATGGTTGCTTGTGCTATTGCTGACCATTATCTAAGACATCGCGGTCAAGTTGGGTGATTGAAAAGGTGAACAATGGCGTATGATGAAAAAAAAATTGTTTCTGCACTTAAAGCTTTTGAACGCGGTGAAATTGTTGTGGTGACAGATGATGATGACCGTGAAAATGAGGGTGATTTAACTGTTGCTGCAGCGCATTGTACAGAAGAAAAGATGGCGTTTATTCTTCGTCACACAACAGGTATTGTGTGCACACCTATGCCAAAAAAAGAAGCAAAACGGTTTAATCTTTCTCCTATGGTACCAGATAATAACTCTGCACATGGGACGCAATTTACGGTTACTGTTGATTTTAAACACGGCATAACAACAGGAATTTCAGCGCATGACCGTACATTAGCTGTACGTAATCTTGCGAATTCAAATGCAAGTGCGGATGATTTTGTTCGTCCAGGGCATGTTTTTCCTTTAATTGCGCATGAAGGGGGGGTGCTCATGCGTTCAGGTCACACGGAGGCCGCTGTTGATTTATGTAAATTATCTAATTTGCCGCCGGTTGGTGTTATCGGTGAATTAGTCAATGATGATGGAAGCGTTAAACATGGCGATCAGATTATGAAATTTGCGCAAGAACATCGGTTGCATATTATAACGGTTGCAGATTTAATTTCTTACCGCCAACGTAAGGAAATATTGATCAAGCATGTTGGAGAAATGCTTATTGAAACATCTGTAGGTCCCGCTATTGTTCAAAGTTATCAACTCCCTTGGGAAGTCGTTCAGCATATTGCAATTGTTTTTGGTGATGTCCGTGAGGGTGAGAATATTCCTGTGCATTTACATCATGAAAACATTATAAGTGACGTTTTTTGTCAAACTTCAGATATTATGGTGATGATGCGGCGTATGATGGAAAAAGAAAAACGTGGCGTATTTATTTATTTGCGTGAAGGATCTGTTATACAATCAACTGTTGGTATTCAAAACATGACAAGAAACAGTTCAGAAAACCATGTGCAGGCGATTGAACGCGAAGAAGAATGGCGCAAAATTGGTTTAGGATCACAAATTTTAAAATATTTAGGAATAGGCTCTGTTATTGTTTATGCTTCTAAAGAGCATCATTATGTAGGTTTGGAAGGTTTTGGAGTTCGTATATCCAGAACAGATATTTTTTGAGGTTCATATGAAAAAAGAGATACAAGAGGGGGATATTACGACCTTAAGCTTTGAGCAAGCGCTTAAGCAACTTGAAGTTATTGTCGAAAATTTGGAACGTGGCGATGTGCCTTTGGAACAATCCATTGATATTTATGAACGCGGTGAAGCGCTTAAAAAGCATTGTGAAAAACTCTTAAGAGTTGCTGAAGCTAAAGTTGAAAAAATCCAGCTTTCAGAAGAAGGTTCTCCAGAAGGAGTGGAACCACTTGATGCTAAATAATTTAAATCTTTTTGGATATTTATTGTGGGACTTAAGAGAAGCAATAACCTTAGTTTATAAATAGAAAGTTTTATTGATTTCTTTTTTATAAAATAAGTTAAAAATGAGGAAATTATAGCTCATCTCAAATAGAAAAGAGCATTTTTCAGTAAAAAAGATGCAAAACTGTAAATAAAAGAGTAGAGAAGATATATTTTTATCATTGTGTTTTCTTGAGTTAAGATAATAGAAAGGATTTTTTTTGTCTCAGGTCTTAACACCATTGCTTGACCGTGTTTGTTTTCCGCAAGATTTGCGGGCATTGCCTGAGTCTGATTTGGTACAGTTGGCTGATGAGTTGCGGACCGCAACAATTGATGCGGTTTCTGTAACAGGTGGTCATCTTGGCGCGGGACTTGGTGTTGTTGAGCTCACTGTTGCATTACATTATATTTTTAATACACCAGAGGATAGGATTATTTGGGATGTTGGTCATCAAACCTATCCACACAAGATTTTAACGGGGCGTAGAGAAAAAATTCGCACATTACGTCAAGAGGGCGGATTATCGGGTTTTACAAAACGTTCAGAAAGTGTGTATGATCCATTTGGAGCGGGGCATTCGTCTACTTCTATTTCAGCGGGGCTTGGTATGGCGGTGGCAAGTGCTTTGAAAGCAGAGACAAGACGCAATATCATAACTGTCATTGGTGATGGTGCAATGTCTGCGGGCATGGCTTATGAAGCAATGAACAACGCTGGTGCTTTGAATGCACGCTTGATTGTTGTTCTTAATGATAACGATATGTCTATAGCACCACCTACAGGTGCTATGAGTGCACATCTTGCACGATTAGTGTCTCGTCCTTCTTATCGTCATTTGCGTGAACGCGTAAAGATGTTGAGCGAAAAATTGCCAAAGTTTTTTTTGGATAAAGCCCGTCGTTCAGAGGAATTTGCGCGTGGCCTTTTGGTTGGGGGAACTTTATTTGATGAGCTTGGCTTTTATTATGTTGGCCCCATAGATGGGCACAATTTGGGGCATTTATTGCCTGTTTTTAAAAATGTTCGTGAATATCCTAATGGTCCTGTTTTGGTGCATGTTGTAACCCATAAGGGAAAGGGATATCCACCTGCAGAGGCCTCGTCTGATAAATATCATGGTGTTAATCGTTTTGATGTCACGACAGGAAAACAGGTAAAAGCATCAAGTAATATTCTACCCTATACCAAGGTATTTTCTAAAGCTTTAATAGAAGAAGCTCGCCATGATGATAAGATTGTTGGCATAACAGCAGCGATGCCAACAGGGACAGGTCTTGATTCTTTTGCGAAAAAATTTTCTGAAAAAATGTTTGATGTTGGTATCGCTGAGCAACATGCCGTAACTTTTGCGGCAGGACTTGCTTGTGAAGGGTATAAGCCTTTTGTTGCAATTTATTCTACTTTTTTACAGCGTGCTTATGATCAAATTGTTCATGATGTATCAATTCAAAAATTACCGGTACGTTTTGCTATTGACCGAGCAGGTTTTGTGGGGGCAGATGGTGCAACACATGCTGGAAGTTTTGATATTGTTTTTTTGGCCACTCTTCCTGACTTTGTTGTTATGGCACCTTCTGATGAGCTTGAACTGATGCATATGGTGCGTACAGCTGCAGCTTATGATCAGGGACCAATTTCTTTTCGTTATCCGCGTGGTGAGGGGATTGGTATAGATTTACCGCAACGTGGTGAGTTATTAGAAATTGGAAAAGGGCGCGTTCTGCGTGAAGGAAATAGAATCGCTTTGGTTTGTTTTGGAACGCGGATGTCAGAAGTGTTGCAAGCTGCTGATGCGTTGGAGGCTGAAGGATTGTCTACAACGGTTGCAGATGCACGGTTTGCAAAACCTTTAGATAAGGATTTGATGCGTCGTTTGGCACGTGAGCATGAGGTATTGGTGACAATTGAAGAAGGGGCAATCGGTGGATTTGGAGCGCACATATTACAATTTTTAGCGCAAGAAGGGCTCTTAGAGCATGGTTTGAAAGTTCGTACACTAAAATTTCCTGATGAATATTTGAATCATGGTTCACCAGAAAAAGTTCTTTCACGTGTCGGACTTGACGCTATGGGTATTTTAAGCACGGTTTTTGCTGTTTTGGGACGCGAGATTCGAACAGAATAGAAAATTCGAGTATGAGATGGCTTCCAGAAAAAGACTCGATATTTTTTTAGTTGAAAAAAACTTTTTTACGACACGTTCACGCGCACGTGATGCAATTATGCGCCAAACTGTTAAAGTTAACGGAGAAATCGTTTTTAAAGCTGGGCAAATCGTTTTTGATGATGCAGAGATTACCGTTTGTGATCCAGCACAGAATTATGTTTCTCGGGCAGCGTTAAAATTGATTGCTGCACTTGATGCATTTCCAATTATAACAGATAAAGTGACAGCCATTGATGTTGGTGCATCAACAGGTGGTTTTACGCAAGTTCTCTTAGAGCGTGGAGCAGATCATGTCATTGCCGTTGATGTTGGGCATCATCAATTTGATAAACGTTTATTGGGCAACAGTGCTATAACGTTATTAGAAGGCTTGAATGTCAGAGATTTTAAACAGGAACATTTAGGTGGGCGAGAAATTGATCTTATCGTTTCAGATGTTAGCTTTATTTCGCTCAAACTTGCATTGCCTCCCGTGTTGTCTTTAGCCAAGAAGGGAGCCCAAGCTGTTTTACTGGTAAAGCCTCAGTTTGAGGTTGGTCGTAAACACTTTAGTAAGGGAGGAATATTAAGTCCATCAAGTGCTAAAAAAATTGCTGAGGCGCTTTTTGTTTGGTTAAATACACAAACAGGGTGGAGTGCAAAAAGTTTAATTTCTTCCCCTATTACAGGTGGTGATGGCAACGTGGAATATTTACTATTCGGAGAAAAACAAGAGTGAATGACAATGTCATAATCGATCATATCGGAGCAAATGGTTATGGTACTGCTAAGACGTCTCACGGCTTCGTTTCTGTTCCTTTTACTTTACCAGGAGAGTGTGCTGAAATTACGGTTCATGGAAAATATGCAACATATATAGCATTAAAAGAAAAATCATTAGAACGCATTGATACTCTTTGTCAGCATTTTGGAGAATGTGGAGGGTGTACTCTTCAGCATTGGCATATGGATGCTTATCGCGTATGGAAACAACAATTGGTTGTTGATGCGCTTAAAAAGTATGGACTTAATAATGTTGTTGCGCCTTTAATAGAATGTAAACCTTATAGCCGACGGCGGATTACTCTAACAGCATCTATGACCCCACAGGGGCAAAAAGTTGGTTTTAACCGTTATCTCTCTCATGAGATTGTAGCTCTTGAGGAATGTCCAGTAAGCCGTCCAGAGCTTATTTCTCAGTTGCATAATATTAGAGAGCTCTGTGCTTTTCTAAGCAGCTCTGCCAAACGGTTTCATGTTACGATAACATGTGTTGAAAATGGTTTAGATGTTGCTTTAAGCGGTTGCATTATACACCATGAATCACTTCGTCAGAAAATGATCAGTGCTGCTCTTTCATATGGGATTATACGTTTATCTGTTGACGGTGAAGTTTTGGTTGAACGAGAAAAACCAGAGATTTACTTTGGAGATGTCCGTGTTGAATTTCCTTCTGGTGGTTTTCTGCAAGCAACTTGTGAAGCTGAAAATATAATGGGCAATATTATTTTGACTCATTTTAAAAAAGTAAAGAATGCTGTTGATTTGTTTTCAGGGGTAGGAACATTTACCTTGCGTATGGCAAAAAAGATGAATGTTCATGCAGTAGAAAATAATGAAGATGCATTAAGAAATCTAAATACAGCAGCACGTTTTGCGACTGGTTTAAAAACGTTCACTTGTGAAAAACGTGATCTTTTCCGACATCCCCTTTCTGTAAAGGAACTTGAATGTTTTGAGAGTGTTGTTTTTGATCCTCCCCGTGCTGGTGCAGAGCAACAAGTACGTGAATTAGCGAAGACAACAGTATCACGTGTTGTGGCAATTTCTTGTAATCCTACTACATTTGCTCGTGATTTATCTCTTCTTGTTGCAGGGGGGTATACAGTAGAAAAAATCATACCGATTGATCAATTTTTATGGTCACCACATGTCGAAATTGTTGCTGTTTTGAGCAAAAAGAAAAAAAAGAAAGGTTGGAAACTTTAGCCTAATTTTTTTTAATGCTATGAAGATTTTTTAAAAGTTGACCTGTGTATTATTATAAAATCTCTCCAAAATTTATCTATAATAATAATCTTTTTCTCGTTGAGTTAAGAGCACTGAATGTAGAAAGTGTTTTTTTCTTTTAAGCTTTTTTATTATGAAATATAAAAGACAAGTTACCCCACACAAAAAAACCACAAAAGACTAATGTATTACGAAGAAGATGTGTCTGAATAAGCCTGTGCCGTCGTTATATTTGCCATCCCCTAATGTTTCTTAAAACTCTTGGTACTTGAGACGGCCCATAAGAGGAATCTTTAGTTCTTTCTTGTACAGTTTTTATCCATATAACTCTCCCCGCCTGTAACGTATAAACGAATGATTTTGATTGATCCAACAGACACAGATTTAAAATGAGAGAATCTTACGGTATTCAAGGTTCTAATAAAATATGAATAACGCTAGATTATCTTTATAAATCAATTCATTGTAACATCCCCCTCACAAAATGGTCGTAATAGACGAGAAGGAGGCAATACTGGGAAGGAATGAGCAAGCTTATTCCTCTATAAGCGCAGTTCCACCGATTGTCATATTATTGATTCGAAGATGAGGTTGACCAACACCAACAGGGACATTTTGCCCTGCTTTTCCGCACATGCCAATACCATTATCAAGTTTGCTATCATTGCCAATCATTGTAATACGTTTCATGGCATCTGGTCCATTACCGATAAGGGTTGCACCTTTAATAGGCGCTACAATTTTACCATTTTCTACTCTGTAAGCTTCAGTACATTCAAAGACGAACTTTCCAGAAGTGATATCAACTTGTCCTCCGCCAAATGAAACAGCGTAGATACCGTTTTTGAATGATGATAGAATTTCTTCAGGTGTTTTATCGCCTCCTAGCATGATCGTATTAGTCATCCGCGGCATTGGTGCATGTGCATAGGATTCACGCCGTCCATTTCCAGTTGGATTAACCCCCATAAGTCGAGCATTTAGTCTGTCTTGCATAAAGCCAACGAGTTTTCCATCTTCAATAAGAACATTATATCCTGATGGGGTTCCTTCATCATCAACAGTAAGTGAACCACGGCATTCGGGAATTGTACCATCATCAACAACTGTAACACCTTTTGCGGCAACTTGTTGGCCAAGAAGTCCAGCAAAAGCAGAAGTTTTTTTGCGGTTAAAGTCACCTTCCAATCCATGACCTACGGCTTCATGAAGCATAACACCGGGCCATCCATTGGCTAAAACAACATCAAATGTTCCTGCTGGCGCTGCTTCTGCTTCTAAATTTGTTAAAGCCATACGTAAGGCTTCATCTGCAGCTTTTTTCCAATTGTCTTCATGAATAAATTGGTTAAATGCTTGTCTCCCTCCACATCCATAAAAACCATTTTCACGTCGATTGCCTTCAGCTGCGACCACAGATATAGAAAGTCGCACAAGGGGACGAATATCACGAACCAAATAACCATCTGCACGTAAAATTTCAACATGTTGTAGCGAGCCGGAAAGAGAAACAGTCACCTGATGCAATTTATCATTTTTAGCACGTAAATAGGCATCAATTTTTTGCAAAAGAGCACTTTTTTCTTCAAATGATGGAGAATCAAGGGGATTATGCGGTTGATAAAGTCTTTTGTTTGTTTGTTGAGGTGCTATGCTATAAGTCCCTGCATGATTATTATAGGTAACAGCTTTAGCAGCTTCACTGGCACGTTTGAGTGCAGCAGCTGATAACTCACTAGAGTGAGCATATCCAGTAGCCTCTCCAGCAACAACGCGTAGTCCAAATCCCATATCTTGATGAAATGAGCCGTTTTTAAGCTGTCCATTATCAAATAAAAGAGCTTCGCTTTCTGTATACTCAAGGTAAAGCTCACCATCATCAGCATGATGAAGTGTTTCCTGTATAAGTGATTGCACTTTAGAGGAAGCAATATCAAAATGATCAATCAGCGATTTCATAAGAATTATCCTATTTTTATGGGGGCTTAGAAGATTTTTATCAATCTAATTTTAAGAATCTTTCAAAATATACGATGAGATTTTGATTGTTTAAAATGTATTGATTTCATTCATGTCGGTAAGGTTGCATAGGCGTCGCCAAGACCATGAAGGTCAACAAAACCTCCAATCCCTTGTTCAGGAGTTGTAAAGATAAAATAGGTTGCCATTTTTCCTTTTAAAAAGAGCTGCAATATGTCTTCTTTAAGAAAGGCTTCAGCAACACAATTATCACCAAGACAACGACGATATTCCATTCTGCCCATATTTTTATCGTCAATTTTAATTCCAACGCCAGGACGTAATTCAACGCGAATCGGAACAAAAACACGCATCAAGGCACCTTGCTTTTGAGGAAGTTTATAAAATGTAACGCGCAAGGTAATATCTTGACGCCCTTGTGTGTGAACGTTTTGTACAACTTCACACTGCATGTTAGGTGTACCTGGTGGTAGAGAACACACTTTTGTCCATGCACCATAGGTTTGTGGAGCAGGGACATCTTGTGCATAGGGTGTTTGTGCAAATGCATGACTGATAAAACTACTATAAAGTGTGTAAAGAACAGCACCAATAAAAAAAGTTTTTTTGAGTAATTTATAAAGTATCACAGAAAATCCTATCCGACTCAACACCCACAACCATGCATAGATTTACATAAAAAAATGAACTCCCCATAAAA
This sequence comes from Bartonella sp. AA81SXKL, assembly GCF_042196945.1. NCBI lineage: Bacteria > Pseudomonadati > Pseudomonadota > Alphaproteobacteria > Hyphomicrobiales > Bartonellaceae > Bartonella > Bartonella sp. AA81SXKL. The sequence continues at coordinate 20,606 of NZ_JBHIRH010000002.1, forward strand.
AACTATAACACAAAATCAGTATTTACCCAAATATATTAATTCATATGATATATTTTTATGATACATTTGTAATGTGGAGAGAACGTTGATTGAAAAAATGTATTTTTATTGCCAATATTTCCATTTACTTTTAGGGGATACGTGCGAAAGAGATATTTCATATTTTCTTAAAAATACGATTGGTCTTAATTGGTCATTTCCATACGCTAGATAATATTTGTCAGATAATATTGGGTTTGTGAATGACAGAAATGGAAAAGGGCTTTGAGTGGAATGTCAGTTTCAGAAGAGTTATCTGTTGTGAATGGTAAATCAACGCCACCAAAATCCGGTATTGGTGATTACATCACATTATTAAAGCCACGTGTTATGTCTCTTGTGGTTTTTACGGCTCTGGTTGGTTTGCTTGTATCGCCTGTTCCTATCAATCCGTTGTATGGTTTTTTAGCAATTTTATGTATTGCTGTTGGCGGTGGTGGTGCGGGAGCATTGAATATGTGGTATGATGCTGACATTGATGCTGTGATGGAACGAACTAAAAAGCGTCCTATTCCCATGGGTAAAATCAGCTCCCAAAAGGCATTTATTTTTGGCATGGTTCTTTCTATGCTCTCGGTATTGGTTATGGGGAGCTTCATTAATTGGTTTGCGGCATTTTTTCTTGCGTTTACGATTTTCTTTTATGTCGTTATCTATACAATTTGGTTAAAGCGTATCACACCACAAAATATTGTTATTGGTGGTGCTTCTGGGGCTTTTCCACCAATGATTGGATGGTCCGTGACAACAGGGACAGTGAGTATTGATAGCTTTTTATTATTTTTAATCATTTTTATGTGGACCCCTCCTCACTTTTGGGCTCTTTCTTTATTTTCATCTCTTGATTATGAGGCTGCAGGTATCCCTATGATGCCTAATGTACGAGGTGAGCATTCAACAAAAAAACAGATTTTATTTTATACTGTTTTGATGGCATTATGCGCTGCTGCTCCGTGTTTTACTGGTCTTGGCGGAATTTTTTATGGTATTTTTTCAACAATTTTAAGCATTATCTTTATTTATTTTGCCTATCGTTTGTGGAAAGCTGATACACATAATGAAACTATTTTGATGGCCAAAAAAACGTTTTTCTTTTCATTACTTTATTTGGCAGCTATCTTTGGAATTCTTTTGATTGAATCTCTTGTTTGGTATTTTATCGCTCTTTAGTCGCGTAAAATGAAGGAGCAAATTTTAAAAGAGCTTTTCTTCAAGAAAATGCTGTAAGAAAATACGATAGAGTGTGTTCTTATACAAAAGATGATATTGCGCGTTTTTTTACATTGCTTATTCATGTATAATGATAGGTTGTTTGAATATGATAAAGCTATAGAGATTAAGGATGATTATGTCTGGACTTCCCCCTTTAACGATACGTCTTTGTGGTCCACGTGGATTTTGTGCAGGGGTTGATCGTGCTATCCAGATTGTTCTGCTTGCATTAAAAAAATATGGTGTTCCAGTATATGTTCGTCATGAAATTGTACACAACCGCTACGTGGTTGAGGGATTACAGCAACGGGGTGCTGTTTTTGTCGAAGAACTTAATGAGATTCCAGAAGAACATCGCAATCAACCAGTTGTTTTTTCTGCTCATGGTGTACCAAAATCTGTTTCAGAAGAAGCACGATGCTATAATTTGTTTTATCTCGACGCAACATGTCCGTTGGTCTCGAAAGTTCATAAACAAGCGATACGACATCAACGTCATGGTCGTCATGTTATATTGATTGGTCATGCTGGTCATCCTGAAGTGATAGGGACAATGGGACAGCTTGAAGAAGGGGTTGTGACGCTTATTGAAACGATAGAAGATGCTTTGCATTATCAACCCAATGATCCAGATAAATTAGGATTTGTTACACAAACAACGCTTTCTGTTGAAGATACTGCAGGAATTATCGATATATTACAACAACGTTTTCCTACATTAGCAGCCCCAGCGGCTGAATCAATTTGCTATGCTACAACGAATCGACAAGATGCGGTTAAAGCAGCGGCAAAGGGGAGTGATTTGTTTTTGATTGTTGGAGCACCAAATTCTTCTAATTCACGACGTTTAGTAGAGGTTGCCGAAAAGTCTGGTGCGCGACAAGCTATTTTAGTTCAGCGCGCTGATGAAATTAATTTTGAAAACCTAAAATCTCTTTCTATTGTCAGTCTTTCAGCAGGGGCTTCGGCTCCTGAAATTATTATTGATGAAATTATTTCAGCGTTTCGTGAGCGTTATGATGTCACAATAGAATTAGCTGAAACAGCGGTAGAAACGGAAAAATTTTTAGTGAGTCGCGAATTACGTGACGTCATTTTAACGTCTCAAGATATGGCTTTCGTCAATGGTCAAGCAAATAATGCAAAAAATGAAAATCAGAATACAGACATGTCTACAACGAAAGCAGAATAATGGCCGTTTATACAGATATTCACCCAAATGATTTAAAAGTGTTTTTAACACGTTATGCAATAGGATCACTTTTGTCTTATCAAGGTATAGAAGAGGGGATTGAAAATTCCAATTTTATGTTAGAGACAACACAAGGGCGATTTATTTTAACACTTTATGAAAAGCGTATTTCAGAAGATGATTTACCTTTTTTTTGTCGCTTGATGCAGCATTTAGGACAACGTGGAATTCCTTGTCCTAAACCTGTTATTCAAAATGATGGAATGATGATCTGTGAATTAGCAGGACGTCCTGCTGCTATTATTACTTTTCTGGAAGGAGAGTGGATCCGCCAGCCCAACATAGATCATTGTGGCGAAGTGGGGATGGGGTTAGCACAATTACATTTAGCAGGACAGGATTTTACACTCAGTCGTAAAAATACTCTTTCTGTTATGGATTGGCAGGTATTGTGGCAACGTTGTCAAACCAAAGAAGATGCATTGTTAAAAGAATTTGGACAAAAAATTGAGTTGGAATTGGCTTTTTTACAGGAAAATTGGCCGTTCAATTTACCAATAGGCATTATTCATGCAGATTTATTTAATGATAACGTTTTTTTTGTGAATCATCGTCTTTCTGGGATGATAGATTTCTATTTTGCTTGTAATGACTTTTTTGCTTATGATTTAGCGATCTGTTTAAATGCTTGGTGCTTTGAGCCTGATCATTCCTATAATCTTACCAAAGCACGTAAGTTATTGGAAAATTATCAAAAAATAAGACCATTGATCCCTTTAGAATTGGACAAGATGGTTTTATTAGCTCGTGGTGCGTCTCTACGTTTCTTACTCACACGTCTATATGATTGGTTTAATACACCGCCTAATAGCTTTGTTATTAAGAAAGATCCATGGGAGTATTGGCACAAGCTTTGTTTTTTCAGTAATGTAAATTCGCTAAGTGAATTAGGTTTTTAAATTTTATGGCAACTCAACAAAAAGTCGTTGAAATTTATACAGATGGTGCTTGCTCAGGGAATCCTGGAATTGGAGGGTGGGGGGCAATTTTACGCTGGAATGGTCATGAACGGGAGCTTTATGGCGGTAAGGTCCATACGACAAACAATCAAATGGAACTCATGGCGGCAATTTGTGCATTAAAGGTGCTTAAAGAGCCCTGTTTGGTCGATCTTTATACAGACTCAGTTTATGTACGTAACGGTATATCTAAGTGGATTGAAGATTGGAAAAAGAATAATTGGCGCACCGCATCAAAAAATCCTGTTAAAAATATGGAGCTATGGCAAGCTCTTGAGGATGCTAGTTCTTGTCATACAGTTAGATGGCACTGGGTAAAAGGGCATGCGGGACATCCAGAAAATGAACGCGCAGATGCCCTTGCTCGCAAAGCAATTACTCAATATCGTGAAAATGGACGTTTTCTAGCATAATTGCTGTTTGAGAGCTTTTTCTTTTATCACGGAGACGCAAGAGGGGTTGGCTGCGTATGGAATATGAATGTTCCACTTAAGGCGTGATCTTTAAAAGAAACTGTATAAAAAATTTTTTGGTTTATTTCTTCTGGTGCGAAATAGAGTGGAGCATTAAAGAGTGTATATTCTGCGTTATCACTGACTTTTCTTGCTGCTCCAATTTGCATTTCTCCTCCATCTAAAAAGAGAGAGGAAGGAGTGGTTTTGTTATTATTTTGTATTTTTATAAGAAGGGTACTGTTATTTTTTTCGGCACTTATTTTTAGTGCATTCTGCGCCATGCGTGGCAAAGAATCTTGCGCCTTTTTTAAGAAGGAAGCAGGAAGCTGTTTATTTTTAAGAGCAGATGGCGAAAAATCAAAGTTAACAGTAAATGGAAGACAGATTTTGTGACATAATCCAAGAGTGAAAGCACCACTTAAATTTTTGCTTGAACTAGAAAGATTGAAGGGCAATATTACTTTATCTTTATAACCTAATGACCAATCATTTTCTGTTTCAAAAAGCTGTGGAGTAGGATAAAAGATTTCATAAGAAATCTGTTGGTTGAAATTAAAAAATGGTGCCATGCCAGAATTACCTGGATTACGCCAGTAAGTTTTCCATTCTGGTTTAAGCTCAATTTCAATAATGCCTTCTCTTATTCCAGAAAGAGAAGGTTCAGTGATCGCTAATCGGATACGACCACCATCTGATTCATACCAAGATGTTGCGAAAAGCTGGAGTTTTTGTTCTGTTTGAGCATTTACAGGAATGTTAAGTAATTCTAAAACTATGAATGTTAAGCTTAAAGTAACTAAAAGCTTTTTATAAAAGAAAGTTGCGATATTTTGTAAATTTGTAAATATATAACTTTTTTTCATTGGAGTTTTATTTTCCTAGTGTGCTAAATGAACAAACTTTTATCATGTAAATTATGGAGAATAACAGATTAATGAAGCGGTGTAATGGCTTTTTAGGTGGACAATTACTCATAGCAATGCCTGGGATGAATGACAAACGCTTTATTCGTTCTGTTATTTATATTTGTGCGCATTCTGATGCCGGTGCGATGGGCATCATTCTCAATCAATTGCATCATATTGATTTTCCGGAGCTTTTGCTTCACTTAGGAATCATAGACAGTGGCCAAAAAAAAAGTCTTTCTGAACCAATAAAACAGTTTCCAGTTCGCTATGGTGGTCCTGTTGATCCTTCGCGTGGTTTTGTTCTTCATTCAGATGATTATGCTTGTGAAGAAACTGTTTTTATTGCAGATAAGATCTGTTTTACTGCGACAATTGATATATTAAAAGCGATCAGTTGCGAACAAGGTCCGCAACATGCACTGGTCGCATTAGGCTATGCTGGATGGAAAGCGGGGCAACTTGAGGCAGAAATTTCTACAAATGGGTGGCTAATCAGTTCTACATCACCTAGTTTTCTTTTTGAAAGCGATTTAAGCTGCAAATATGATAAAAGTTTAACACGCATGGGTATCGATCCAACTTATCTTGCTTCTGAAATGGGACACGCGTAGAGTTTTTTCTAAGCTTTTTAACTTTATTTTATCCCTTATGTTTTTATTTTATAAGGGAAATGGCTCTGAACGAGCGTAATTAATTCTTCTATGGCAATCGGTTTTGTCACAAGTGTACTTTGAACATATTTACAGCCTTCTTGACGGAGGAAGATTGCTTCTTTTTCATTTTCAACACCTTCTGCGATAATTTGCAAATTAAGATCTGTTGCCATATTAATGATAGACTTTAGAACAATTTTCTTCTTAAGAGAGTCGATTGAGATAAGTGAATGATCAAGTTTAACCATATCAAATGGATAACGTACGAGATAGGTCAGAGACGAATAACCTGTTCCAAAATTATCGAGTGCGAGATTCATTCCAAGTGTTTTAATTTGTTCAAGAAAGTGCGCTGATTGTTCAGGATTATTTCTTAAGACAAATTCAGATATTTCAATCATCAGACGCCCTTTGTGGAGCGGATGGCGAAGCAAAGCGGCACGCAATTGACTGATAAAACGAGGATGAATCATTTCTGCGCTTGGTAAATTAATTGAAATAAAGAAAGATTGTTGGGAAAACTTTTCTTGTACATTTATAAGATCAATAATGGCATTATCGATGATAAATTGTGACAAATCCATAACAATTTGTTCATTTTCTACGATTTTTATGAAATCAGAGACATTTAAATTTCCATAAGTGGGATGATGCCATTCTACAATTGTTTCAAAACCAATAATATGTCCGTCTGATAAATTAAGAATAGGATGGTAGAGGATTTTCATCTCATTACGTTTTATGGCATAATGAACATCTTTCTCCAGAGTATTATGTTCGAGACCCAAAGTGCGAAAATTAGGACGAAAAGGTTCAATATGGTTCCCACCCATTTGTTTTGCGCGAATCATCGCTAACTCACTATCATTAAAAATATCTTTAGCCGTCGATCGGCTTTCACTCCATGTAACCAATCCGATAGAGGTTGAAAGGATTATTTTATTTTCTGAAAGTGAAATAGGTGCTGAAATTGTTTTGTGCAAATGATCTGCAAATGCTGCAATTTTTTGTGGTTCGGTTTCACTGAGTAAAATAATTGCAAAGCGGTCTGCTGAAAGACGCGATAAGGTGTCTTGAAAGTTAATGAGACGATTTAAACGACGTGCGATTATAAGCAGTACAGTATCCCCAACTGCTATGCCTAATTTGCGATTAATTTGGCGAAAATTGTCAAAATCAATCATAAAGACAGTCGGTCTAATTTTGATATTTGCTTTCGCTAAAGAGGTATAATTTTGTAGTCTATCAAAGAAAATTTGTTGGTTAGGAAGTCCAGTTAAGCTGTCGTGGATTGCATCATGCAATAAGCGTTCTTCGGATTTTTTATGGTTAGTAATATTGACAATGGTTCCAATAACACGTGTGATTTTTCCATCTTTTTGCATAGCCGGACGTGCACGAAGAGAAAACCAATGATAATAACCACCACCGGAAGAAAGCCGAAAAATTTGATCAATGCGCCCTTTTTTATTTTTAAGAATGATATCCAATACGGCTTGAAAGCGTTCACGATCATCATGGTGCAAGGCTGAAATCCAGTTGCGCATAGGTCCATTGAGGTTATGAATTTCAGTACCAAAAAGGGTTGCCATGTTTGGATGTACAACAATACGGTCACGCTCAATATTCCAATCCCAAATAATATTTCCAGCTCCCTTTGCTGCGAGTACTTGTTGTTCAAGGTCGGAAAATATTCCTTCATGGAAAGCGTCATTAGAAAAAGTTTGTTGCAGGACAGTAAAGCTTATGAGAAGAACAATGAGCACTAATCCCCCCGCTAATGCTGGCTGGATAATATCATTGTTTAAATGTCCAGCTATGCAGGCATAGGCTCCAACGCACCAAAAGCTAACGAGCAACCATGTTGGAATAAGCATAATGGCGCGGTCATAGCTTCTGATTGAGAAATAGATGATTAATATTATACCAAGCACAGCGGTAAGGCCAAAAGACAAACGCGCAATTCCAGCTGCTCTGATGGGATCATAAATAGCAAAGGCTCCTAGACTGCAAAACGCAATGGTCCAAGCGATAGCACCGTAACTAAAATGATAATGCCAGCGGTTAAGGCTGAGATAGGTAAAAAGAAAAATGAAGAGTGTAGCAGTAAGTGCTACTTCTGTACCAGCACGCCAGATTGGTTGGGTTGTGAGTGTAACTGCAAAGAATTTATTTAAAAAGTTGAAGTCAATACCAATATAAAAAAGCACTGCCCAAGCAACTGCCGCTGTTGCAGGAAACAGCCCTGTTCCACGGACGACGAAGAGAACAGTTAACAAAAGCGCTAAGAGACCTGATATCCCAAGAAGAATACCATGATAAAGCGTATAAGAATTAATTGCATCTTTATAAGCTTCAGGTTGCCATAAATAGATTTGCGGTAGATTTGCAGAGTTAAGTTCGGCCACAAATGTAATAACAGCACCAGGGTTAAGGGTAATACGAAAGATATCAGAGTTTGCACTAAGTTGACGATCGAGGGAAAAACCTTCGCTTGGCGTTATGGATTGAATCCTTGATGATCCAAGGTCTGGCCAAAAAAATCCAGAACGTGCCATGCGGTAATGGGGGGCAACGATGAGACGATCAACTTGTTCATCTGTTGGATTTGCAAGAGAAAAAACTGCCCAATTTCCGGAAAATTTTTCATTTTTTGCCTGCACTTCAATACGCCATACAATACCATCTGGTCCTGGTGCTGTACTTGTTTGAAAAATAGAGTTGTTTGTATGGTGAATTTCAATTGCTTTTGAGAGATCAAGAGCAGCATCTTGAGAAGAAATTTTAACTGGTTCAATTGCTTGTGCTGATGTAAGATGGACAAGAGAACTAACGACTACAATGAAAATGATGTCAATTATTTTACGCAAACTCTTCACAATGTCCCACTCTCAATATTTTAGGATGTTTAATTTTCATTTCGACTTTTGAGAAAAAACGTCCACCTTTTATAATTTATTTACATAATAAATTGTTATCACTTTTTCTTAAGTTATGTGATTTTATATACAAATAGACCACACACCCATTTGCTTCAATGGAACCTGAAGCGAATGAAGTTTTATATTTTAAAAGGGCAAAGTTAAACCATGAATTTTCAGATTTCACGGATATACCTTCACTTATTAGAATCTTTATCACATGAAGTATGAATTGGGTAGTTTTGTACACCTCTTTGCCCAATATTTCCAAAACTTATTTAATGAGGAGAGCTTTTGTGGTAAATTTTATGATAAAATATGTGACGTTATTGTGATGCTGCTTTAAAAAGAAGTTTTTACTTTAGCTTGTATGAAAGAGTTGACGTTAAATCATCAAAATTTATGAGGGGGCCTACAGGTCCGACAGCAGTTAGTGTTGGAGTGGAGTTTGTAAAAAGACGATGTGCTAAATCAGTTAATCTTTTAGGAGTGATGAGATTGAGGCGTTCAATTGTTTCCGATATTGGAATTGGTCGACCATAAAGGAGTATTTGGCGAGCAATGAGATGTGCTTGACTAGAGGGATTTTCTTGTGACATTGTCAGATTTGCACGATATTGCGTTTGTGCTCGTTGCAGTTCGTTGGCGTGAATATTTTTGCTGACCTTGGAAAGTTCATCAAGAATCACAGGAATAAGTTCTTTGAGCCCTTCTTGTCCGGTAGCTGCGTGAACACCAAAAAGCCCAGTATCTGAAAATCCCCAATGAAAAGCATAAATAGAATAGCATAATCCACGTTTCTCTCTTACCTCTTGAAAAAGACGTGAAGACATACCACCACCAAGAATGATTGAAAGAATTTGGGCCGCATAAAAATCACGCGCGTGATAAGCACGCCCTTCAAACCCTAGAACAACTTGTGTATCCATTAAATCGCGATATTCACGAAAGTCGCCACCGACATAATTTGCAAGATTAGTAAGAGGTGCGGTTGAATGGGAGCGAAAAGTACCAAGACGACTTTCAACTTCTCGCAAGAAACTTTCGTGCTTTACAGCTCCTGCAGCAACGACAATCATACGATCTGCACTATATTGTTTATTGATGAAATCATGGAGATCAGTAGATGTAAATGATTGAATAGTTTTAGCTGTTCCTAAAATAGAGCGTCCAAGGGATTGATGACGAAAGGCTGTTTCTGTAAAGTGATCAAAAACAATATCATCAGGAGTGTCATGGGCAGCACCAATTTCCTGAAAGATTACTTGTTTTTCTCGTTCTAGTTCATCGTCGTCAAATTTTGAATGCATTAAAATATCGGCTAAAATGTCTATAGCAAGTGGGATATCGCTTTTAAGTACACGTGCAAAGTAAGCTGTTGTTTCAATACTGGTTGTAGCATTGATTTCACCGCCAACATCTTCAATATCGGTTGCAATTTGAAAAGCAGTACGGTTTTCGGTTCCTTTAAAAGCCATATGCTCAAGAAGATGAGCAATACCATGCTGTGTGGAGGTTTCATTGCGTGAGCCCACTTTAACCCATATTCCGAGGGCAACACTATCAATTTGTTGCATTGTATGTGTGGCGATAGTCAAACCATTATTTAGGCGACAGATATCTACATCCATGTATTTACAACTCCATTAAATAAGCTAAATACCTCATTGTAAGGGTATCAGAATCTTCTTGATTTAAATTAATGCAGCTAACTTTAATAAGATGCACGCGATTTTAAAGAAATATAATCTTTTACTATTTTTTCATCATTAGCAAGATTTATAAAATGTTCTTCGTGTTTCATTACATCATTGAGATGAGATGGCCATGGAGCATGAAGGCCACAAGCGCTTTTAATAGTATCAGGAAATTTAGCTGGATGAGCCGTGGCAAGAACGATCATTGGAATATGCGGTTTTTTGTTTTCACGCGCTACTTGAAGAGCGACCGCTGTATGTGGATCAACAAGATAGCCACTTTCCTTATAGACACTATCAATTTTTTGAGCTGTTGCAGCCATGTTGCTTTTCCCAGCGGAAAATAGGGAACGAATATTTTTGAGTTGCTTTTCATCAAGAGTAAAGAGACCCGTTTTTTTCAAGTTTTCCATTGCATTGCGAATCCACATTGGATCACGATTGCCACTTTCAAAGAGCAAACGTTCAAAATTAGAAGAGACCTGAATATCCATAGAAGGTGATGTTGTATGGACTATTGGTTTTGTTTCGTAAGTACCACTGGTCAATGTACGTACAAGGATGTCGTTATCATTCGTTGCGATGACCAGTTGAGCAATGGGTAATCCCATACGGGCTGCGACATAACCTGCAAAAATATCACCAAAATTTCCAGTAGGAACAGTGAATGAAACAGCTCTATCAGGTGCTCCTAAAGAAAGTGCAGATGAAAAATAGTAAACAATTTGCGCCATGATACGCGCCCAATTTATAGAATTAACACCTGAAAGCGCTGTTTTTTTACGAAAATTATGATCATTAAACATTGCTTTGACAAGAGCTTGGCAATCATCAAAATTTCCTTCAATGGCAATGGGATGAACATTGGAACATTGATTGGTTGTCATTTGCCGTTGTTGAACAGGTGATACACGTCCTTTAGGAAATAAAATAAAAATATCTGAGTGTTCTTTTCCAGCAAAAGCTTGTATCGCAGCTCCTCCTGTATCACCTGATGTTGCAGCAATAATCGTTGCACATCTATTTTTTTTAGTCAAAACATAATCCATCAGTCGAGAAAGAAACTGCATTGCTACATCTTTAAAAGCTAAAGTAGGACCATGAAAGAGTTCAAGGATAAATTCATCTGCTCCAGTTTGTCGTAACGGACAGATTGCTGGATGGTGAAAGGTTGCATAAGATTCAGCGATCATATTTTCAAAAGCTGTATATTCGATTTCGTTATTCACAAAGGGCCACAGAATAGTTTTAGCAATTGTTGTATAGGACTGACCACGAAGTGCTCGTAACGCATCAAATGATAATTGCGGAAATTTATCTGGAAGATAAAGCCCACCATCACTCGCCAACCCTGTCATGATTGTTTCCGTAAAGCTTAAAGCAGGAGCTTCACCTCTCGTGCTGATATATTCCATAAGTCTTATCCTTTTTTTATTTCTGGCAAATTGGTGAAGTTATTTATTTCACGTTTTTCATAATATTTAAATTATTAAATGGATAGAGCTTCTTTTCTTCTTTTTAACTCAATAATGAAAGGAAATAGCCTTAAGCATTTTTATTTTTGAGATATAAACGCCAAATGTTCACAGAAAATCTTTTACAGTCGAAAATTTTCTCTCTATTATTCATTCACTTAAATTTTACAACGTATCTTCATTTGTACACCTTCTTAAATAATACAATTAAATAGATAGAATGGCATTTACTGAAGAACTTTTGTATAAAACTCAATCATTTATAGTTATTTTATGCTCTTAATACTTTGTAACAATTAAATCTGCTGAACTGAATGTTAAAATGATACACCTCAGAACTCACATTGGAAGATTTATAAGGTAAATTTATGGCATTTCGTGCGCAAATCTATACTTTGAATAATCTTTTTTAGCTTAATTTATCACTTTGTATAATAATAGATATTATATTTGTGCTATACAGTATGGTAACCTAAAGTTTATCCATAGAAAACATACAACAGCCTGCTAAATGATGGGAAGCAGGCTGTAAAGTATTTTCATTTTAAATAGAAAAAAATAACTAAGTATCTTTGAATTATTTGCCTTTAATTTTTCCTATTGCCCATCCGATTATCGCACTAAATATGGCCATAACAGATCCGGTTAAAAATCCAAAACCCAAAGCTCCCATTGTAGAAAAAACTCCTAGCGTAATGGGTTCAAATACTTTCTCAAATTTTCCTTCAAAGGCAGATTCACTTTTTGCTCTATGAGTGAAACTTGGGACATAAAGAGCAGCTATATCGATAGCTTTTTTCTTTCCTTGTTCTATTAGAGAGACAGTTTCCCATTGAGTATCATTTTTCAAATGATTGGCATGAACATTTATAACTTGTGAAAGTAAAAAAGCAACTGCTATAAAAATATTTAATACGTAAGTTTTCAATACTTTAATCATAGTTTACCACCAATACTTTTATTTTAATCTGAATTGAATAGATGCATCGGCAGAATTAGTGCACATTGAGAGAAACAGAAGCATTTAAAGCTTTTTTCACTCTTAGTGTGGTAATTCATTAGTTTTTGTCATCAACAATGGATAAACACAGAATATGTTCATAGTTTATATTTCATATGAGAAGGTCTTATTCTGATGAAATTTCAATTTTAACGAGATTTAAAATACAATATTATTTTACTTATTATCCATCCTAAAAACATGCCTATCGTACTTGATGCATATCCAAGTGCCATCCCCATACCAAAAGCCCCGAGTGTAAGAGGTTCAACAACCTTTTCAAATTTTCCTTCAATAGTAGCTTCATTACCCACTCCACGATTTAGACTAGGTCTATAGAGAGAAACAGTATGGACTACATCCTTTCTTTTCTGCTCTATTGCAGAAACAAAAATATTCTCACGATGAGTACTATTTTGTAAAGAGTTTGCATGCACATTTACAACCTGAGAAAGAGAAAAGGCAGACATAATGAAAATACTTAATATATGATTTTTAAATAATTTAATCATAATTTACCTCAAATATTTATAATATTCAATATATATGCGTAAATTTATACTTTGGATATTTGGATGTAATCTACGAAATTTATATTTCATGGAAAAATAAGCTTCATTATGTAATTATTTACAATTAATTATTGACTCATAATGAAGCTATTATTCTAGAGTTATAGACGAGGTTGAATTATTTGAACATCAATACTATGTCCTTTATCCAACTTATTATTGATCCTATAAAACTCAGTGCATATCCAGCGTACAATAGTCCCATTCCTATAGTCATAGGCCCAACGACCTTTTCAAATTTTCCTTCACCTGTTGTTCCATGTTCTGTTTGATAATTTACAGACGGAGCATAGAAAGCAGTCGTAGAAACTACATCGGATTTCGCATATTTTACTTGTTCCATTGGGAAAACAGAAAGTTCCTCTTTTGGAGTATCGTTTTTCAAATAGTTTGCATTAACATTTACAGTTTGTGAAATAAAAAAAGTGCTCGCTATAAAAATGCTTAAAATATAATTTTTAAATATTTTTACCATAAATTTACCTCAAATATTTTTAAGTTATATATGTAATAAATATACATAATGTTTATGTATATCACACTATATACAAGCCATATAGTTCAATATGTATTTTTAGTCAATAATAAAAATACATATAAAAATATAACTATAATTTTTATAAACGTTATTGTAAAAAAGTAACAGTAATAATTACAAATTATATTTTTTAAAAACTTTATACAATATTTTATTATGTGTTATATATAAAACAACATATGGTTATCGTATAATTTTTATAAAACGATATTAATATATTTTTTAAATACATTTATAGATAATAAAAGTGATCAAAATTTTTACATATTAAATATATAAAAATTTATTTATTATCAATAGTGTAATAGAAAACATGAAAATTATGATGTAGTTATAAAAATATTATTAACAATTAAAATATGAAAGGACACGATAAAATTTTATTATTTATAGTATTTATTATAGATAGTCATTATTGTATAATGTGTGTTATATAGATATTATTTAAGTTATTATTCAATGGTTATTTAATTGCATCGTGATAGCAGAATAATAATTCTTAATTTACTATTAAATATATACATTTATCTTATAGATAATAATATGTTATAGATACTAAAAAATGTACAATTTTCTCATAGTATAAAGTAGAGCTCGAATTGGATAGAGATAAATGATATTATCTTTTTCTCGCCAATGTGAACAGCATATTACTATGATGGAAGGCGGTGTATAGAAGAATATAATTTAGACATATTTATGAGTGCCGAAAGATCAGCATTAGATAATATTTTCAACACTTTCTTTTTTCCAAACTGAAAAGCCGCTTTTATTTTTAGAAAGTGGATTACTTTTGAAAAGATCTGATTTCATTGCTTATTTAAAAAGGCTATTAAGTGCTTTCGGAAAATTTTAAGCAACTATTGGTATCTCTGTAGCTTGTTTAACATGATTATATGTTTCATATTTATGTGCTTTTTTAAAGAAACCGTTCTCAAGGTACTCAAGCCTATTTTGCAATGATAGATATGATGATAAAGCCCCCATAATATAAAATTCTTAGGGCATCAGAATTTTTGACGTTTATAAAGAAGAAAGATGGCATTGCCATACACTTTTCTCGCTCCTAATGTTGCTATAATTTTTGCCTTTTGAGATGATTCATTAAAAGGCATTTTTATTTCTTTATTTATTTAATTCAGCATATCCAGATTTGAAATGAGAGAATCTTACAATATTCGTTTTTTTTGCTTAATTTGAATAATGATAAATTATGATTATAAATCAATATATTGTCTGTAAATTACTTGGTATGAAATGTTTTTTATAAAATGCAAATCTTTATAAGAATGTATTCTTTTTGTTTTTTGTAATCTTAGGGAGGTTGTACCGATTGAAGCTGTTAAAATACTGTTTAAGCAGCAAAGTAAATAAGCCTTCAACAAGTTTATGAGATTTGGATTGAGTAAATATAAGTTCTTCTAACTCAACAAGGACGCTTTTGTTGTTTTCAATAAACTCTTGTATTCCATAGATTCCGCGAATTTTAATATGCTTTCCATGACCAATACGCACATACTCTAAAATTTTACCATAGTGTGTGATTTTTTTGATCAGATGGAAGAGGCTAGCAATTTTCACATCTTATCGAGCAGGGCATCGTCATATTCCTTTTTTGAAAAATATAATAACTTATCAGGATGGGCTGCTGAGGTTGGGAGTGAGATATCGGATTTGAGATAGATAAGCAGGGTTTGATTTTTATGAGTTTTCCTCCCTGTTGTTTGCTTTTTTAAAGCGCGTGCAATGGTTAACTGACTTATTGATTGCTCAACGAGGTGCTATATTTTTTCCTTCACATTGAAATGCAATTCACCCGTATCGTGAATTACGCATTTATTGAAGTTATTATAAAAGAAGCAACGAGAAGAGAAGGGCATTTGAGTAAAAATGCTTCTTACATAAGAGTTTACAAACTAATATATTCAAGAGATTTTTTATAATAGATCCCTCCATACTGCCATTGCTTCTAAGACTTCTCCTAAATGAGCATGTTTTGCGATAACTGTTTCTGCACCAGCTTCTGCAAGTGCATTAGAGTGGCCAAGATAGCTATGTGATCCTCCCGTAAAGCCGATGACACGCATGCCTGCTGCTGTGGCTGCGTGTACACCATGAAGGGAATCTTCTATAACGATAGTGTTTTGGGGCTCTGCCTGTAATTGTTGTGCGGCAAAAAGGAAAACATCAGGGGCCGGTTTCGTTCTTTTTGTTCCAACTTCAGGTGCTGAAAATATTTTACCTTCAAAAAGGTCATAGAGATCAACCGTGGTGAGCATCTCTTTTATATCTACGCTTTTTGCATTAGAGCAGATACAGTAGGGATAGCGTGTTTGAATAATTTCTATGGCTTCTCTTACATCATCAATAGCCCGTAATTTAGTTTTTATTTGTGTACGAAAAATATTAGTCATCTGATCTATGAGATGAGCGGAAATTGGTTTTTCTGTTTCCTGTTCAACGTGTTTAAGAATATCGCGAAAAATAAGCCCTGCAAAACGCTCACTCAATTCTTCGGGTGATATTTCATATCCTGTTTGTTTGAGCAATTGAGATCCAATTTTTGCTGCAAGATATTCAGAGTCGACGAGAACTCCGTCACAATCAAAAATAATAAGATCTATCTGAGGCATAAGATATTCCTTTACATGTTACGAGATGGACAACTTTCATGAAAACGATATTGAGAGGATCTTATTTCATAAAAATACGCTTTGAAAATGATTCTTAATTCTTTTACGAAATAAAAGATATGGGAACAGTACATTGAAAAAAAGAAAAATAAGGTTTCATTCATATGAAAGTTTTTTTACTTAAAAAAACAAAAACAATTATCAATTTTGTAGAACTTTAACGATACGTTTACGCTATTTTGTAAATATGGATTGGTAATGCGGGCCTATAAACTATTTTGGTTGATTATAGGGCAAATTCAGTTAATTTTGTTGGGTTTTTCATGACAGTTATTCAGCTTCAAAAAGATTTTCTTCGTACTCCCTCACAGATGCCATGGCGCAATAAAATTTTTAAAGGAGATTGTGTTTCCGTTCTAGAAAAACTTCCAAAACATTCCGTTGATATGATTTTTGCGGATCCACCCTATAATTTGCAATTGGACGGAGCTTTATATCGTCCAGATCATTCGCTTGTTGATGCGGTTGATGATGCATGGGATCAGTTTGAGAGTTTTGCTGCTTATGATGCTTTTACTCGTGCATGGTTGCTTGCTTGTCGTCGTGTATTAAAACCCAACGGAACACTTTGGGTTATCGGATCTTACCATAATATTTTTCGAGTTGGGACGGCATTACAAGATTTAGGTTTTTGGATGCTTAATGATATTATTTGGCGCAAGAATAATCCGATGCCTAATTTTCGAGGGCGCCGTTTTCAAAATGCTCATGAGACGCTTATTTGGGCTGTGCGAGATCAAAAAGATAAAAAGTACACATTTAATTATGATGCCTTAAAAGCGGCAAATGAAGATCTACAAATGCGTTCAGATTGGCTTTTCCCTCTCTGCACTGGAGCTGAACGTTTAAAGGATGATTCAGGGCGTAAATTACATCCAACACAAAAACCGCAAGCGTTATTAGCGCGTATTATTATGGCTTCTAGTAAACCTGGAGATGTTATTCTCGATCCGTTTTTTGGTTCGGGAACAACAGGTGCTGTTGCCAAGCTTTTAGGGCGTGATTTTGTTGGGATTGAACGCGAGCAAGATTACATCGATGCAGCATGTGAGAGAATTGCAGCGGTTCAACCTTTAGCGCAACCAGAACTAGCGATTTTGGATAGAAAAAAAGCAGAACCACGCGTAGCATTCAACAGTTTGCTTGAAGCAGGTTTACTCTATCCTGGAGAAGTTCTGTATGATCGTAAGAAGCAAGTATCTGCTATTGTAAGAGCTGATGGTACGATTATGCATGGTGGTGAAGCGGGCTCAATTCACGCAATGGGAAGAAAGGCTCAAGATTCGCAGAGTTGTAATGGTTGGACCTTTTGGTATTATGAGGAAAATGGACGGTTGAAGTCCATAGATCATTTAAGAATGATCATACGTTCACAAATGTTAAAAACGGGTGTTTTATGAACTAAGCTGATCGCTTCATTCTAGAGTGATCATCAATGTACCTGATCTTGATTGAGATGGACGGGAGGGTGTTTTTGCCTTTCTTAGATGTTTTTTATTAAAACACTAATCCGCTTATAAGCGGCAAGCGAGTATTTTTATGCTTCTTTTAGAAGAAATTAAAATGAGAAATTTTCACTCTATGTTCTGATTTTAGTTCCAAAACAGTAAAATTTCAATATAAGCTTATAAAAATGAAATATCAGAATTAAAAGGTTCATTCAGAAGTTCAAAATTAAGTGCGTTTTTGAATACGTACATCTGTAAAGTGCGTAAGATGTATTGGTTTATCAAGCTAATTTAGCGTTATTCATATTGACGTCCTCCCCGAATATCGTCAAATTTTCTTATTTCAGACCTGTTTCATATTGAATCAATAAAATTTACTTGCTTGCATGTCATAAGCGGGGGTGGCGTGTGAATAAAATTATTAAAGAAAGAATTAAAAAGTACCTTTTATGAACCGTTTCAAGTGCCAAGGGTTGTTGTAGGAGGCTGGTAAATATAATGATGGTGCTGACTTGCTCCTTCATAAGCAAAAAAGGATAGATCCTGAAATTTAAATCTAAAGCTTCTAAGCGTTTCTATCCCTCCTTAATTTTTGTCTGTAGAAAAAATTGGTTATTTCATTTTTTAAAATTTTTCTTTTACAGATTAATAAATGATCGCTAGAGATACAAAAGTCTCCATTAGAAAACATTTTTATGAATAGGGAAGGTTATTTAAATCTGAAAGAATTGGGAAGTGCTACGGAAATGGCTTTTTTCATAACAGTAGGTAGTGCTTCTTCGGCAAGATGTTGAATGTTACACCACCAACCATTTTCATAATTCATTTCATGAACATTCTCAGTATAGTAAACATCGAGTTTTAGAGAAAAGTGAGTAAAAACATGCGTAATTTGTCCTTTGAATTGCCAATTGGCAGTAAAGGGTGCATTTTGGAGCCCATTTTCGTTGTTTATGCCAATATTGTTAGGAATTTGGGTCATTCCACCAAGGAGCTTTTGCGTCTGTCGTTTTTCCAAATAAATTTGTTTCTTTTTATTAAGGACCACAAAAGCAATACCTGTTTTTGAAGGGCGTTCTTTTTTAGGGGCTTTAACTGGAAAAGACTCCGTTTGTTGCATCTTTTCTGCTTTGCATAAACATTGAAGAGGGCAGGTATAACAAGATGGTTTGCGTGGAGTACAAATTGTTGCTCCCAAATCCATCATTGCTTGAGCAAAGTCACCAGGACGATTTAAAGCAGTAATTTTTTGTGTTTTTTCTTTAATTTCAACTTTTGCTTTTTGCAATATTGAAGTGATAGCAAAAAGTCGCGCTACCACACGTTCGACATTACCATCAACCACTGCTACAGGGTGGTTAAAAGCAATCGCAGCAATGGCTGCGGCAGTATAATCTCCAATACCGGCTAGAGTTCGCAATTCTTTTACAGATTGTGGAAATTGTCCCGCGTAGTTTTCAACAAGCTGTCGCGCACATTTTTTAAGATTACGTGCGCGTGAATAATAACCAAGTCCAGCCCATGCTTTCATGATATCATCTTGTGAGGCTTTTGCTAAAGAGGAAAGATCAGGCCATAGTTTTAGAAACTTTTTAAAATAAGGCTTAACTGTTTCAACGGTTGTTTGTTGAAGCATGATTTCAGAAAGCCAAACTTGATAAGGATCAGGACGGATACCTTGTTTTTGCTTTTCTGGGGTAATCCGCCACGGAAGATGTCTGTGATTTTGATCGTACCAAGCAAGGAGGTGCGAAGAAATTTCATACATGATTGCTTTCAAGCATAGGGAGATATAAAATGCAAAAGAAAAAATTATTTATTTTGTTGATATTTCATAAATTGAGGAGGCAACAATTTTTAGATGAAACAAATGATTTTAATTTAGTAAGCGGTTGAACAATGATCTAAAAATGAGAAAACAACTTAAAAAACGTATCTTTTATTCTCTTTCTGAGACGGTATACAAAATACTTGATCCAGTTTTACGCAAACGGACAGGGCTTAATGTAGCGCTTATAGAACATTGGCCACAAATTGCGGGCTATGATATCAGTGAACATACAATGCCGCTTAAAATTATTTGGAAACGTCGTGCAGATCAAGATGAAGTTTTTCAGCCAGCAACACTTTTTGTCGCATGTGAAGGATTTGCTGCGTTAAAATTGATGCATGAAACAGAGGAATTACTTCATAGAATTAACGGATTTTTTGGCTATATTGCTATTGATCGCATCAAGATTGAGCAAAGGAGTATGTCGGTTTTTATGAATCACTTGCCTCTAAAACCGCCTTTGAGTGAACAAGACAAAAAATGCGTGGAAAAAATGCTTGAAGGAATTGAAGATAAAAGTTTGCACCAAGCACTTTATCAACTTGGCTGTTGCATTTTTTTGGAAAAAAATAATAAATAGAAAGATATTTTATATATTTTTCTTTAATATATGAGAAAGCATTGGATTCCTATTCGTTAATAACAACAGAAAAGTATTATTTATGGTAAAATATCGTTCTTTTTTATCTTTCGGGATAATTTTTCTCTTCATAACGATTGTACAAAACAGTGTAACAGTTGCTTTAGCGCGTGATCCCAAATCAGTGGCAACTGTTGATATGGCAGAGCTTCTTCAATCGGGTAAAGTAAAGGATCGCTTTGAGGGAGAGGCGGATGCACCAGTCGTCATTGTTGAGTATGCTTCGTTGACATGTACCCATTGTGCGCATTTTTATAATGATATACTTCCCCAAATTCGTAAAAAATATATCAAAACAGGAAAAGTAAAACTTATTTTCCGAGAATATGCTTTTGATCCTCGGGCAACAGCAGGTTTTATGTTGGCACGGTGTGCACCGGAAGATCGCTATTTTCCTTTGATAGAAGTTTTATTTCAAAAACAAAATGAATGGGCTTTCGGAAAAAATGCTCTAACACCATTGAAGAAAATTGGCTTAATGGCTGGTTTTACAGATGAAAGTTTTACTGCGTGTTTGAAAAATCAGTCCATTTTAGATGAAGTAAATGCATCTTTTGAACGCGGTAAAGAGCTTGGTGTCACAGCAACACCTACTTTCTTTATTAATGGTAGTAAATATGAAGGTGCCATGAAAGTAGAAGAATTTTTTTCGGTGATTGATAGTTTTCTAAAAAACTGAATCTTAATCTTCCAGAAGATGGATAGTGATTTTTGGTCATTATCTCTTTTGGAAGGATTAATATTATGCATTTATGAAGCGATATCGTTGAGCCAATTTTGAATCAAATCATTGCTTTTAAGTGAGCCTGGGTTGAATGATGTTTTGAAGCTGATATGGGAGGATTTGTACAGTGAAAAAATGGGTTTATAGTTTTGGAGATGGAAAGGCAGAAGGAAGTGCAAGTGAGCGTAACCTTCTCGGAGGTAAAGGGGCTAATTTGGCAGAAATGAGTAATCTTGGTTTGCCCGTACCACCCGGATTTACGCTGACAACAGAAGTTTGTAATTTTTATTATGCCCATGACAAATCATATCCAGAAGAGCTACAGGAATCTGTTAAGCAAGCACTAAGATACGTTGCTGAACAAACAGGACGTGAATTTGGGAATGAACAAAGACCACTTTTGCTGTCTGTTCGTTCAGGGGCTAGGGCTTCTATGCCAGGGATGATGGATACAGTGCTGAACCTTGGCATGAATGATAAAACTGTAAAAGCAATTGCTTTACAAGCCAATAATGAACGTTTTGCTTATGATAGTTATCGGCGTTTTATCCAAATGTATTCTAACGTTGTTTTGGGGCTAGACCATTCGTATTTTGAAGAGATTCTTGATGAAGTAAAAGCATGCAATGGTTACACTATTGATACAGAAATGACAGCAGATGATTGGAAGAATGTTATTATTTCTTATAAAGCCTATGTTGAAGAAAAATTAGGAACCCCTTTTCCACAAGATCCTGAACAACAGTTATGGGGGGCGATTGGAGCCGTTTTTTCAAGTTGGATGACAGCACGTGCAGTTACTTATCGCCGTTTACATAGCATTCCTGAAAGTTGGGGAACGGCAGTTAATGTGCAAGCTATGGTTTTTGGTAACATGGGAGAAGATTCGGCAACGGGCGTTGCTTTTACACGCAATCCATCGACAGGGAAAAAAGAACTTTATGGTGAGTTTTTAGTTAATGCGCAAGGGGAAGATGTTGTGGCGGGCATTCGAACGCCTCAAAATATTACAGAAAATGCGCGTATTGTTTCTGGTTCAAATAGACCGTCGTTAGAAAAAATTATGCCTGAGGCTTTTTTGAAATTATGTCAGATTGCGCAGAATCTTGAGCAGCATTATCGGGATATGCAAGATCTCGAATTTACCATTGAAAAAGGTAAATTATGGATGCTTCAGACTCGTTCAGGAAAACGCACGGCTCGTGCGGCTCTCAAGATGGCAATTGAAATGGTTGAGGAGGGGTTAATAAACCGTGAAGAGGCTGTGATGCGTATTGATGCAAAGTCGCTTGACCAACTTTTGCATCCAACACTTGATCCCAAAGCAGAACGTTTTGTTATAGGACGTGGTTTACCTGCTTCTCCTGGAGCCGCAACTGGTGAAATTGTTTTTACTTCAGAAGAGGCAGAAACTGTGTCGGCGGAAGGTCGCAAAGTTATTTTGGTCCGGGTAGAAACAAGCCCAGAAGATATTCATGGTATGCATGCTGCAGAAGGAATTTTAACAACGCGTGGCGGTATGACAAGTCACGCTGCTGTTGTTGCGCGGGGGATGGGAAAACCATGTATTTCTGGTGCTGGCAGTGTGCGGATTGATTATAACACAAATACGTTGTTTGCCTCAGGAGAAAGCCTAAAAAAAGGTGATGTTATCACAATTGATGGTGGAAGTGGAGAAATTTTCAAAGGGAAAGTTGCAATGTTGCAGCCTCAGCTTTGCGGAGACTTTGCAAAATTAATGGAATGGGCTGATGGGATGCGACGTATAAGAGTTCGCGCTAATGCTGATACACCATCTGATGCCCGTATGGGGCGATCTTTTGGGGCTGAAGGTATAGGTCTTTGCCGTACGGAGCATATGTTTTTTTCTGATGAACGTATCGTTGCCATGCGTGAAATGATTTTAAGTCATGATGAAAGTGGTCGTCGTAAAGCACTAGATAAGCTTTTGCCAATGCAGCGTTCAGATTTTAGTGAATTATTTGAAATTATGTGTGGTTTACCTGTTACTATCCGCTTGCTAGATCCACCATTACATGAATTTTTGCCTAAAACGAAAGCAGAAATTCTTGATGTTGCAACAGCTATGGGGGTTTCTGCTGAAGTGCTTGCTGAACGCACTCAGCAGTTGCACGAATTTAATCCTATGCTTGGATTACGAGGATGCCGTTTAGCTATTACTTATCCTGAAATTGCAGAAATGCAAGCGCGGGCGATTTTTGAAGCAGCAGCAGAAGCTGCCCAAAAATCTGGATCTCCTGTTATGCTTGAAATTATGGTGCCACTGGTTGCGCTTAAATCTGAACTCGATTTTGTGAAAGCGCGTATTGATCAGGTTGCTGAGGAAGTGATGAAAGAAAAGGGAAGCACTATTCAATATATGGTTGGGACGATGATTGAACTTCCAAGAGCGGCACTTCGAGCAGATGAAATTGCTGAAACTGCTGAATTTTTTTCATTTGGAACAAACGATTTGACACAAACTACTTTTGGGATTTCCCGTGATGATGCAGCTCCTTTTTTGGCAACCTATTTTCAAAAAGGTCTTTTAGAGCAAGATCCTTTTGTGTCTATTGACCGTGATGGAGTAGGGGAACTTATTACCATTGCTGCACAGCGTGGACGCTCAAAGCGTGCAAAAATAAAATTGGGAATTTGCGGTGAACATGGAGGCGATCCTGCCTCTATTGCTTTATGCGAAGAAAATAACCTAGATTATGTTTCGTGTTCTCCTTTTCGAGTGCCAATTGCTCGTTTAGCAGCAGCTCAGGCTGCAATAGCAAAAAGGATGTAATGGGTTAATATTTTTTGTTGTATCGTTATTACTGAAATAAATTTTTATATATTCTTTTATTTTCTTTAATAAAGGGAATAAAAATGCTTCTAAAATGCACGATAAGTTGTGTTACGCGAGAAAGTGTTTTTTTTAGAGGTTTATGAGAGAAAATATAAAGCAGGATAGACAAAGATGTATTATTAATACTACTTTCTATTGGCGAACCTCTTGATAGAGAGAAACGTGTTATTGTGCAGTCAATTTATGCGTTTGCTTTTTTATAGGGGAATGAGCTCCTCACGTAAAATAGAATGCTCCAAACAAATGCATTTTTTTTGCACATCATGCTGTTTGAGATAGACATTTCTCAGTGGATGCTCCATTTCACATTGATATTCGTGGAATGGGGATTATGTAAAACTCCCCGTAAGTTTATAAAAATCTTCCCAAAATTTATAAACTCCATTATGCACTCCCATCTTTACATTTATAAAGGAATATCAAAGTTACACAATCTATTGATTTATAAAGATAATTTTTTATTTCTCATATTGAATGAAAGCTGTAAATATCATAAGATCTTCTTATTTCGACTTCTTTTATAATGAATCAATCAAAACCATGTTTTTTGTATGTTACAGGCGGGATGAGCGTCTGTGGATAAAAAAATAAAGCAAGGATATGCCTCTTATGAATCATCTCAAGTGAGAGCTATCACAAATTGAAGGTAGGTACAGTGTGTAATGGTGCCGGCTTGCTTCTTCACAAGCGTAAAGATGATGTGCGCTGTCGCGCAGTTGTTGTGGGGGGGGCTGCTATTATTATTCACGGGCGTTGTTGCGAAGTGGTTTTGGGTGCTTTAGAGATGTTTTTTAAGAAAGCCCGTGAATGGCAATCCAAGTATATTCCGTTTGGGACATTTTGTTTTAGGTGAGGGGGAGTGAGACTAAAAAGACATGTGATAAATAAGAGCATGAGGCAATAGGTAATCTCCGTTATTTTAAAGATATTGCTTTAGATGTCTTTGAAAGGCGTAAAGCTGAATTAAAAGGAAATGGCAAAGATGAAAACTGGTTTTTACCTTAAATTTTCATATTCTTCCCAAATTAGGCTGTTTTCCTGTTTTAAGAGATTATACAAACAGAGATGCGCAATATTCTTGCTTCCATTTGGCATACAAAAGCTATAACAGCTGAGAGAAGTACTAAACTGTCTTAACATTTGTTTCAAACATACTGCTGCGTTAGGTTTGGATGTTGATTTATAGGCAATACTAAACGCACACGCTCTCTTAAGAAGACAATGTCATAAAACACATAACTTTCCAGCAGTAGATTAGAGAGAAGTGCCGGTTTTTTATCAGACACTTTGCAAAACAACAACCATAACACAACTAGCTTTATGTCTACTTATCCTTACAGGTGTTTGCACAAATTCTTTGCATCATATTTATAAAGATCAAATTGACGATAATATATGGACAATTCGTGGTTCGATAATATGAAAGGTTTACGTGATACTACAAAAATTTCGTGTCCTTTTATCATCAGAGGCAATAAAAATGCTAGAACAAGCGCGTTTGCTATTTTGCAATATTCTTTTTTCTGCAATCGGTTGTGGTTTTTTTGAAGCAAATTATACGGCTCAATATGTAATGTGTAAGAAAACCATTCTGATTGATTGAATATAAGAGGGCTTGAGATGAAGGAATGTTTGAGGGGAGCATTAAACAAACGAAAGATGAATTATCATTATAAATTAAGAGATTATTATGATTAGCTTCAATTTAATAAACCAATTTCACGCATTTTCATTAAAATTGTGTGATTAATTTTACCTGTTACAGGAAGATCAAATATTTTTTGAAACTGTTTTAAGGCTTCTATCGTCTTTTGATCTTCTATTCCTGTGACAATAACCTCCTCATTCCCAAAAATATGTAAAGCTTTTTGCACTTGTATAATATCTTCAACAGAAGGCTCTAAAATAGCTTCTTTTAAGTGTGTCATATTTTTTGTATTGTTTGTTTCTATTTCGCTTTGCTTAATTAATATCGCGATTTCATCTGCTGCGGGATTAGATAGAACATTCTTTTGCATTCTCTGAGCAGTTTGCTGTTTCCATAAAGTGATGGCTCGGCGTGTTTTAGGTCCTTCCAGTCCATCTAATGGACCATCATAAAATCCTAATTTTGCTAGTTCTTTTTGCTTTTCCAGCATGCTTGCTGATTGAGAGGGTAAAGGTGAATTTGTGTGGTTATGACTTTGAGAATGTACAGAAGCTACACGGGAGAGTTCTTGTGATTTTTCTTCTTTTTCCGATAAAGTAGAGCTCTTACCTATACTTTGAACAGAGGAAAATTTCATTTGAGTTAAAATATTTTGATGCGTTGTCATTTGCGAAAATAAAGCATTAAATGAAATAAATAAAAAACTAATGCTAAAAAGAAGAAATCCAACAAAAAATAAAGTATTTTTTCGTGTATAGAAATAAAGAGTTTTTGCACTCCAAAAAATAAAATGAAAAGTTATAAGAAGAAGTGTTATAACAATACTACTGTAGTATTTACGGTGTTTTACAGTTTTTTTTCGGTATGTCTTTCGTTTTGTTGCCATTACTTTTATTTTCAGTTGCGTTTATTTTTTACAAAGAAACAAATATAAATTAGGAAACGAATATGAATCAGTTCTTACTTCCAGCCAGAGAGAAATGCATTGACATTATTGATTTTTCCTTTCAAACTCCTAGAATGAGCAGCTTCATTATATCAATTTATAAGTTGATAAATCAACAAGAGTTCTTACCAACTTTTATTCATTTCATTTTTTTACAAATCTTTAATGTGTATAAAGAGAGTACCAAATGATTAGCATTCAAGATCATTTTGGTGTTTGCAAACTGCATTATCACATATAATTATCTAAACAATAATGCCACGTTATTCTTCATTTTGTGGCATATGTTTGCCTATTATTTAAAATAAAATTGAAAATATTTGCCTATAACGCTAAAAAGATGACAATCGTTATCTATTCTTTATAATTTACATATAGATGGTTACTGATCCATAAACGGTTTGGTAAGAATAATTATCTCTTAATATTATTATATTTTGGTATAAATTCCTTCTATTAAATAATTTTCATAAGTATCAATTAAATTGATGTTTACAATGTTATAGAAAAAAAACTGGCTTGAGATGTAATCATAAGAGATGCAGTTATTTTTTTGATGTTTTTATCGACATGTTGACCATTTTCATAACATTCCAGTAAAAATTTTATAGATAATATAAATATTTTATCGACACTAGAGTCAGAATAACAGAATTTTACTCTTTTTAGCCTTTTCAACTAAGCTAATATGGTGGACTATTATTTAAAATAATTATGTACACAACATGATTATCTCTCTCATTTTTTATCATAGTATGTTCATTAACATGACCAGCTTGTAAGTGTATAATTTTGATGTTAATTTTTTACTGAATAGACAATGTATCCCATTTTATACAGCGGAATTGTGCCATATTTATAAAAAAGCCAATGATATAGATCCAATACATGAATACTCAATTTTATAAAAAGCACATTTTATAAATTGTTTATAAAGCAACAGTGTATAAAATGCTTCTTTTATTGTATTGACCACTGCGGTACATTGATTATCCATGATACGTTTTTTAATCAAATTATCATTTTTTTTATTTTTTATTTTTGTCATTATTTCATTTTTTGTAGCAGATCCAAGCAGTAACCATTCTTCTAGCCCCCAAAATAATGAGACAACAACGAGCGATGTGATTATTGCTTTTAAGGAAGCCTTAAATGACTTAGGCGCATTTTGTGACCGTAATATAAAAACCTGCAAAGTAGGAAAATCCTTTTTAAGTTCACTTGGCGAGCGCGCATATTACGGTGCAAGAGCTGCTTATGAATATTTAGGGAACATATTAGGAAACAAAAATGATATCAGAGACTTCCCCTAATGTTTCTTACAAAATCGAAATACAAGAGTTCTTACAAAACCATGCAATGTTATCTTGAAATAAGGATTTTTAACGTTCTTCGTGTTATTTATGTTAGGAAGAATAAATATTTATTTTTTATAAGTGTATTCAAGAATGATTATTCAAACGAAACAGGACTAAAATAATGGCGGAAACAATCGGTAATATTATAGAAAACTTTTCGCTTTTGGATAATTGGGAAGATCGTTATCGTTATGTCATCGAGCTTGGCTATGAATTGCCACCTTTTCCAGAAAGCGCTCGAAACGATGCTCACAAAGTTCCTGGTTGTGTTAGCCAAGTGTGGCTTTTATCTTCACGTAATAACTCAAAAGATCCAATATTGACGTTTCAAGGTGATTCCGATGCTCATATTGTGCGTGGACTCATTTACATACTTCTTGCTTTTTATTCAGGCAAAAAAGCTTCTGAAATTCGCAATTCTGATGCTCAAGAGCTCTTTGAAAAACTTGGTTTAAATGAAAATCTTACACCACAACGATCAAATGGTCTGAAATCAATGATTAAACGGATTCGTAACGAAAGCTATATGTAATCCCCTTGGTAGAAATTGCTATATATACAAAAGCTTCACACAAAACATGTATACTAAAATCAACTTTATACATGAAACCATTTTTTCGCAAAATAAGATTATTTAGTTTTTTTCCGTTTGCTTTTGCGTCCAAGCCCCATTTCTTTGGCCAAAGCTGATCGTGTTTTTGCATAATTAGGCGCCACCATAGGATAAGAACTATCTAACTGCCATTTTTCACGATATTCCTCTGGCAACATTCCATAATGTGTCATGAGATGACGCTTTAGAGATTTAAACTTCTTTCCATCTTCAAGGCAAATGAGATAATCAGGAAATACTGAACGCTTCGGATTAACGGCAGGCCTTTGTTTTTCAACTTCGACTTCTGTTAACTCTAGATTCCCTGCTTTACGAAAAGCAGCATGGACATCAGCAATTAAACTTGGCACTTCAGTCGGTCGAATAGAATTATTACTCACGTAGGCAGCAACAATATCAGCAACCAATGTAATAACTAAATTGCTTTCAGTCTCTAAGACTGCACGATGTTCCATTCTTGTTTCCTTTAATTTAAAATTGAGTAATTCAAAATCGAGATATAGTGCATATACTCATGATATAAAGATCTCATGCACATGAGCTTCATATTGTACAAAAATCTTTTTTGTCAATTCAATTATTCTATAAAATTGCCAAAACACAAAAAAATCAAATAAATACCCATTTTTTGTCATAATATACAATAAGAAAAACGAAATTATTACATGCTAAAATATATTTTTACCCTATAACATATCATACATAATATATAATACATCACAAATATAAAAAAATATATGATAAAATTTATTTATTTTTTTTGAGAACGTAAAAATAAAATTACTAATTATAAAAATATAATATATAAATTATTATATTTTGTTTTGAATACTTATAGTTTAGTAAGTTTATGTTTAATAAGTTTTAAATTAATTTTTATTATTTATATTTATAAAATTTAATAATAAAAAAACATTATATATTATAAATATGACATAATAATATTTATTTATAATATAAAACTATTCATTAAAAGGAGATATGACATTTTTATTTTTATACAGTAATAATAATATTTTAGATATATTTATTCCTTTCTGTAAAATTATGCGATTATACTGTTTCAAAAAAAATCACTTCTTTTTCTCATAGTTTAATTGTTTTACCAGTCACTTTCATTATAAAAGTGGTGTTATATCCCTAGAAAACAATAGCTGTGATATGTAATGAACAGAAAGGTATTAGTTTTAAAAATTATCATGGTGCTATTTTTGCAAGTGAATAGAACTTATAGACTTTTACACTTGCATCAATCACTGTGATTCTAACATATAAACGAAGCTATTAACATATTTTAATATAGGATTGTGTATGACTCGCACTTTTGCAATTCCTCCCAAAGCATCTAGAATCACTCATAAGGAAATATATCATGGTATTTTTCGTGATGATCCCTATCATTGGCTACGTGCGTCTAACTGGCAAGATGTTTTTAAAGATCCTAACTGTCTTGATCCCAATATTCGACATTATCTTGAAAAAGAAAATGCTTATCAATCAGCTCAAATGGCTGATACAAAACCATTACGAGATTTGCTTTTTACCGAAATGAAAAACAGGATCCAAGAGAATGATAGTTCTGTTCCTATAAAACATGGTCCTTTTGCTTACGGATTCTCTTATGTTACCGGAGGCCAACAACCACATTATTTTCAGACACCAAGGAATGGCGGAGAAAAAAACGTGTACCTTAATGGTGATGTCTTGGCAGAAGGCAAAGAATATTTCAAATTTGGTTCAGTTCAAGAATCTCCTGACCATACACATGTGGTATGGACCTATGATGACAAAGGATCAGAATTCTATACAGCTAAAATTCGTAATTTTGAGACATTGTCTGATTGTACGGACACAATTACTGATACATCTGGTCAAATTGTATGGGATGCTAGGTCTGAAGGTTTTTTCTATACTAAGATGGATAAAAACCACCGACCTTCAGAGCTCTATTATCACCAATTAAACACAGATCAATCACAAGATAAGCTTATTTTTCGTGAAGACAATCCAGGTTTTTTCTTAGATGTAAGCGGTTCTAAGCTTAATGATGTTATTTATATTAATATTCATGATCATGAAACATCCGAGATCTGGTTAATTCCTGCTGAGGCGCCTTTTACTGTTCCCCAATGTGTACGGAAACGACAAAAAGGTATTGAATATTCACTTACAGAGGGTGGTGATGTCTTTTATATTCTGACCAATTTAGATAATGCAAAAGATTTCAAAATTATGGTAGCGCCATATACATCTCCACAATCAGAAAATTGGTCTGAGTTTGTCCCACATCAGCTTGGGTGCCTAATATTATCCCATGATGCTTATCAAGATTTTCTTGTCTGGATCGAACGTTTTGAGGGGCTTCCACGTATAAAAGTGATGGAACGTACCACTAAACAAGTGAATTCCATTGCTTTTACTGAAGAGGCTTATTCTTTAAGTTTGCAAGGAGTTGCAGAATATAACAGTCCAACTATTCGTTTTTCCTATTCATCTATGACAACACCTGATCAAGTGTTTGATTATGAGATGAAAAATTGTAAACGAATGCTTTTAAAAACGCAAATAATTCCCTCTGGGCATAATAAAGATGCATATGTAACACGACGGATTACAGCAATAGCAGACGATGGTGAGAAGATTCCTATTTCACTTTTTTACCACAAAAACACTCTCCTTGATGGTGGTGCGCCTTGTCTGCTTTACGGTTATGGTGCTTATGGGATCTCTATTCCTGCCAGTTTCAATAGTAATGTACTTTCTCTAGTAAACAGAGGTTTTATTTACGCGATTGCTCATATTCGCGGAGGAAAAGAAAAGGGAGTAGAGTGGTATGAGAAAGGAAAGCATCTCTTTAAGCACAATACATTTACAGATTTTATTGCTTGTGGGCGTTACCTTGTAAACAATAAATTCACTTCTCACGACCGGCTGATTGCTCATGGTGGTTCAGCAGGGGGGATGTTGATGGGAGCCATTGCCAATATAGCTCCCCAGGATTTTGCTGGGATCGTAGCGAATGTGCCTTTTGTTGATGTCTTAGCGACAATGTTAGATGCTTCATTGCCACTCACACCTCCAGAATGGGCCGAATGGGGGAATCCTCTTGAATCAGAAGAAGATTATAAGCTTATTGCTTCCTATTCCCCTTACGATAATGTCAAAGCTCAAAACTATCCCCCTATACTTGTGATGGCAGGATTAACAGATCCTCGTGTAACTTACTGGGAGCCTGCAAAATGGGTGGCAAAATTACGAGACCTAAAAACAGACGATAATGCAGTTTTATTACGTATTAATATGGATTCAGGGCACGCTGGTGCAGCTGGACGTTTTTCAAAGCTAGAAGAAGTTGCCTATATCTATGCATATATTCTAAAGATAGCAGGAAAAGACTTTTGCTAATCCATAATACTTCTGTATGAAAGTCTCCGATAATTTATTGGATTATAGAGACTTTCATACACTAAAAAGTTATCTAGATAGTTTAAAATTCACATTCTTCATAAAGTTCCAAAACATAGTCCCAATTAATTAAATGGTCTACAAAGGATTCGAGGTACTTCGGTCGAGCATTGCGATAATCAATGTAATAGGAATGTTCCCACACATCGACACCCAAAATAGGGCGAGCATTGTGCACTAAGGGATTTTCACCATTAGGCGTTTTCATAATTTCAAGCTTGCCATCTTTAACAGCAACCCACGTCCATCCAGAACCAAATTGGGCACTAGCAGCAGCAATAAAATCAGCGCGGAATTTGTCGTAACCACCTAGATCAGCGTCAATAGCTTTTGCTAACTTTTCAGGAAGTTTTTGGCCACCACCATTTTTTTTCATCCAAAGCCAAAAGTGGTTATGATTGTAATACTGCGCTGCATTATTAAACAAACCAATATTTTTTCCAAAACTTTTTTTAACAATATCTTCAAGGCTTTCATTTTCTAAGCCTAACTCTTTCACAAAATTATTGGTGTTGGTAAGATAAGCAAGGTGATGCTTATCATGATGATATTCAAGCGTTTCGCGTGACATATAAGGCGAAAGGGCATCGTAATCATAAGGCAACGGGGGCAATTCAAAAGCCATTTAAAAATCTCCTCGATTCTAATTGTTAAGCTTATTTCATAAGTCTAATTTGCCATTTACCGCATTTAAAAGCAAATGTTGAATACCTAGTTTGTATGAAATAGTTTTAATGTTTCTCTTTTTGTAAAAGAAGCTTTTAGGAAATGTATATTCATCAATCAAAAAGGGTATTGGTCTACATAAAGATTGCTTCTGAAGATTTTTTTACATCTATGAGTGGGTAATAAATATCATTATCTTTTGAATAAAAAGTAAATGGAAATAGTTATTATTCCTTGTTTTTGTATCTCTATTTTTTCAAATACCATATAAAATGTTTTTAATTTTTGCAAAACTCTTCCAGTTTATTGGTGTATCATAATGTTTTCAACAGAATATTAAGTGTTATTTTTTAGGAAATATTTTTCAATGTGCTTGATTTTATTTTATGGTGCTACCCATGAATAATATAATGTAAAAATTAGTGGACATTACCATCTTTATGCTTAATGCAAGAATAAGCAAACGCAAAGCCAGTTGTGTCATTGTTGTTGTTTTGCAGAGTGACTGATAAAAGGCAGGAACATCTTTCCAGTCCATTGCTGGTAAATTTTGTGCTTTATGGCGTTGTTTCCCTAAGAGAGCCCGTGCTTTTATCGTTGCTTGTAAATCAACATCCAGCCCCAAAGCAGCAGCATGTTTGAGACAAATATTAAGACGATTTATTGCTTTCTCTGCGGTTGCAGCTTTTGCATGCCAGATGGGAGCAAGAACATTGCGTATCTCTGTTTGTGTAATTTCTGAAATAGGAATACAGCCTAATTTGGGGAGAATATAAAGTTGTAAAGGTAGAAACCAATTCCCAGCCTTGCCATCTCCTTTTAATTCAGCTTTACGACTTTCAAAAGCATCTAAGGCAATGTCTTTTAGGTAATGGAGATTACTTATTGCCTCACGCTTTTGTTTCTCACGTTCTTTAATGGGATCACGCCCCTCATGCAAAACAGAACGCCATTGATTTGCTAATTCACGGGCTTTTTTTAAAGAAACATGTCTTAATGCACCCAAGCCCATTTCGCGGTGCCGACCATGAATGGTATAACGATAAAGCCATTGAGCACCACCATCTTTACGCTTATGAAGAAGCAAGCCGGCACCATCATTATATTTGCCAGCCCCAATGTTGCGACAGCCCTTGCATTAAGACGATTCATAAGAACCATTTTTACTCCTTTCTTGTACAATTTTTACCCACACGCTAGCCCCGCTTTTGACGTGCAAGCAAGTGATATTAATTGATTCAATCTGAGAGGGTTTGTGATGAGAAAATCTTACTATATTCGGAGTTATGATTCAAGTTGAAAAAGGATGATTTATTATTATAAATCAATGTGTTGCTAGAGCACAGCAGCACTATTATACACTTACCGATTGCCAATGTGGTGACAGCTTTTTTCTTAAATTGAGCAAGATGGGATTTTAATATATCAAGAAAAGTAAATCATATGCAAATTTATTAGATACATGAGTAAACTGCAAGATTTTCATTTTCTGTTCCTAGAAAATCAATACAAAGAGCAAAATAATTGATGGATAAATGGTTTTTTCTTATGTTAAAATCACAACTGTATATCAGTTTCTGCTACGAATTTGTATCGATGGCAATGCCATACAAAACTCAGAAATTTTATGATAAAAAAGTAAAGTCTTTGATTTTCAGATATTGCGTCCAATCACAGGAATCGCTATAAAGTGCAAGAGTTGCTATAAAGCGTGTTTTTTTGGGGTATAGCCAAGCGGTAAGGCACCGGTTTTTGGTACCGGCATTCCCTGGTTCGAATCCAGGTACCCCAGCCAATATTAGTGAAATTAGTTAATCAAAGTTCAGCTTGAGAGTGAATTAGCCCCCTTAACCATCTATTGCTATTCATAGAAAGTCTGGTAAGTTGAAAAACACCTATTTGTAGCGGGGCAGCTCTAAATAATGGTAAAGTTTTCTTTTAATATAGCTATCGCTTAAAGAACTCTTTTAAAAGCTTATTTTTTATAAGAGGGGAATAAATGATTTATGCGCACTTGCTTTAGAAAAACTATTTGGCTGGATTTTGCGCTCTATAGCAACACCAGCGTGCAATTTTTCGTATTCCACCATCTTCATTACGTCGTACAGCATAACAATAACGCTGATCAGGAAATATATTTCGTTGCATATCGCGTACAATATGAGCAGTATGGCCATAGGGTGCTACACAATCAATAAACCATACGTATTTTCCATTCTGCCAATTGACATCGGGTAAAAATTCTCCCTTTTTAAGCATAGATTGATGATTTTTCTCATCTAAAAAAGCCCAAGTGATAAAGGCACAAAATTCTCCACGTTCATTTTTATAGAGTTTATATTGCCCAGTCTGTAAGGCGGGTCCTATGTTGCGTTCGATATCCCAAATTCGCCAGCGGCGGTATAAGGGAGATGTAAGCATTAAAACCATCATAGCTCCTAACGCTGTAAGAGGGTCTATGAATGATGATGAAGGATTTTTATGCACACACATTAATCTTTATCTTTCCTTTAGAGATTGTTCTAAAACTTTGGTGATAGGTTCAAAGAAATAAGAAATGAGCCGTCGTTTTGAGGTAATGACATCCGTTGTCACAGTCATGCCAGGGATAAATTTAAGTTGTTTGTTATTCAAAGTGATGTGATCTTGGTCAATTTTGATTAAAACAGCGTAGACACCATTAATTTCTTTATCATAGCGTGCTGTAGCGCCTACATTAACGACTTTACCGTGGATAACACCGAAACGTTCAGGCGGAAAGGCAGAAAACTTGATGTAAGCGCGTTGGCCCTTTTCTAAAAAGCCGATATCGCTGTTATCAAAAAACGCTTCGACAATGAGTCCGCCGGCACCAGGGACAATGCGCATGAGAGTTTTACCAGCCTCTACAAAGCCGCCCAAAGTATGGATACTTAAATCATCGATACGTCCATCAACAGGTGCATAAAGTGATAAGTGGTCAAGATGGTATTGAGTGCTATCAAGCTTTGCTTTTAATCCTTGAAGATTCAGTTCTGTTTCACGCGAAAGTTGCCGATAGCGGGCGATTTCATCGGAAATGAGACTTTTCCGTTGTTGGCGGAGGGTGTTTATTTCGGCGGTATTTTCTTCCAAACGTCTTTGATTGGTTAAAATTTCATGCTCGACATTTTTAAAGTCATGTAAACGCTCTAAATAAACGGCTTGGCTAATGACTTTTGTTTCCATTAGGCTTTTTGCAGCCTTTAATTTCCCTTGGCTTAATTGACGATCATCTTCCAACCTATCTAATTGCGCATGTTGTGTTGCACCGCTGCGTTCGACACGGTCCGCTTGTGCTTTTAACGCTCTTAATTTATCTTGGAGAGATTGAAGGGTAGCGCTAATGAGTTTTTCCCCTTCTATTCTTGCAGTCGTGTTGCCAGAAGGAGGAACTGGCAGATAGGCAAGCCCTTTGGTTACAAAATCTTTATCCAAAGGATCACTTTCATGCAAAGCTGTTAAAATAGCTGTTGCGATTTGTGCTTGAAGGGTTTGTTGCGCGATATCTGCTTGAACACGTGCACACTCATTGAGGGCTTCACGAGGATCTAATTGAATAAGGAGATTCCCTTGATGAACAAATTGCCCTTCTTTTACAAGAATTTTCTCAATGCGTCCTGTATTTTGCGCTTGGACCAGCTGAACGTAAGCGGT
The DNA here is from genome assembly GCF_042196945.1 of Bartonella sp. AA81SXKL. NCBI lineage: Bacteria > Pseudomonadati > Pseudomonadota > Alphaproteobacteria > Hyphomicrobiales > Bartonellaceae > Bartonella > Bartonella sp. AA81SXKL. Next base: position 56,851 of record NZ_JBHIRH010000002.1, read on the forward strand.
GGGAATAACACTTCCTTGCCCCCGTGCAACAATCTCTGTTTTTGCGATAAAGCTGCCGATTACAATAAAGAGAAATAAGGTGACCAAAACAGCAACCACCATATGAAGCGTTGGTGACAAAGGGCGCAAATAGGGAGCTTTATCTGCCATTTTTTGCCTCCAAATCAGTAAAGTTTAAGACGGTTGCATGCTGAGGAAAGAGGTCACTTTTGTGGGTAATAACAAGAACAATACGTTCTTGCGAAAGTTTATATAAATGCTCAACAATTTGTGCACTGACAGTGTCATCCAATGCGGAAGTAGGTTCATCCAAAATAAGAAGGTTTGGATTTATCAGAAAGAAACAAGCCAAAGCCAAGCGTTGGCGCTGACCACCTGATAAAAAACCACCTTGCTCTCCTACTTGAGTATTGAGTCCTAGAGGCAACTGAGCAATCAAATCATGGCAAGCACTAACATATAGTGCAGAGTCGATTTCATCTTTAGTGGCATCTGGTTTAGCAAGAAGCATATTCTCAAGAATGGTTCCGGAAAAAAGGCAAGGATTTTGGGGAAAATACGCGATTGTGTCACGCACGCTACGGACATCAAAATTCTGTAAAGGTTGGGCGTTAATCAATATCTTTCCGCTTGTTGGGGGGTAGAGTCCACAAAGGAGCTTCGCCAAGGTTGTTTTTCCGCACCCTGAAGGACCAAGTAACATAATTGGTTGCCCAGGTTGTAAACAGACATCAAGATGATTGATAATGGACTTATCTCCATAAGAAAAACAGAGATCGTTGGTTTCAAGATGAGGAGGAGCGCTGAGTTGAAGAGGCGGCTTTTCTTCTTCCCATTCTGAAGGGGAGTTAAGAATATCGCCCAAACGAAGACGAGAGATTTTCAAATGCTGCCATTCTTCCCATAGGGATGCAAGGCTTAAGATAGGACCAGAAACATTTCCAGCGAGGAGATGAAAGGCAATAAGTTGCCCTAGCGTAATCTGGTTTTGAAGAACTGCCTGAGCACCAAAAAAGATAATAAAAATAGTGAAAAGATCACCAAAAATATGGCTCATGGCTCCATTGAGAAGATGCAATTTACTGGTTGTAAGGCTTTGATCTAAACTACGAGCTAAAGTTTCTTGCATGCGTATCGTATGAGCAGATTCTTTTACATGTGCTTTAATGGCTTCAAGATTGGTAAAACTTTCAATAAGGCGCGATTTATGGACAGCTTGCAGAGTGAAAGAACGGCGTAATTGGCGGCGCAAGAAGGGACCGACCAACGCTAAAGAACCCATTTGTAAAGGTAAAATGATAAGGACAATGAAGGTCAGTTTCGGACTAATGGAAAAGAGTGCCGCAAGATAAATGATTGCGAACAGAACATTTAGCACAGTTGTGGCGATGGTTCCTGTTAGAAAACCGCGAATTGTATCAACCTCTCCGATTCGCGTGAATAGTTCTCCCACTTGCCAAGTGCGTAAGACAGGCAAGGAAAGACTTAACAGATGGCTGTAAATGCGCCGCCCAAATTCTAATGTAAGCCGATTGGCTAAATAAGCGCCTAGGTAACCTGATAGAGTGCTAAGAGCCGTGCTAAACAGCATAATAGCAACCATCAAGACAACGATAGCATAGAGACTTTCAATACGTTGAAAAGGGAGAATACGGTCGATAATCGCTTGAAAAATAAAAGGATTCACCAAGCCAAGTAAGCGCAAAACAACAGCAACGCAACTGAGTTCGATGACATAATAAATATATTTCTTTGTTGTTCTTGTAAACCAAGAGAATGATACAGGTTTTTCTTGTGAATGACTCATTTGAATTTATGATTTTGTTTAAGAGAAAGAGCGATGGATGTCGCATATTTAAACAGTATTGTAAATAGTATTATATTTATACAAAATATACATTTTGTATGTATGCAATACAAACAAAATGTATATTTTATTTATACAGTATTTTTATTGTTATTTATACAAATTATATTTGATATTTGCTAAAATGAACAATAATGAATTTTCCACTGTATCTTTGTGATACAGTTATTTTTAACAATAATTAAAGAGGTTTTATATGTTTCGTTCATTTGGTTCTAGTTTTTCTAATGGTTGGTCTCATGTTTCATCAATGAATTTTTCAAGCAGTGGATCACGACCTGGGTGTACTGTTGGAGATTATCTCTCTGCAGGATTTTCAATGGGACATAGGGGACATGATATGGGAGTGGTAATTGGTGGAGTTATGGGGGGGTAACTGGAGGACCAATAGGCGCTGTGGAAGGTTTATGGTTAGGAGGAAGAGTTGGCTCTGGAGTAGGATTTGCCACAGGTATAGGAAATACAGCCTATGGATGTTATCGCTAATATAAAAATCAGCAGATATTTCTAAAATGAACAAGCTTGTAGGCATAATTATGTGTCTACAAACTTGACAGGAAGGTTTAGGTGCATAATTTTACAAAATTATATATTTAATTTGGATTTTTTTTATGAATGAGATTATTAGTATTATTGTAGAATTATTATTTTCTATAGGTGCTTTATTTATATTTTTCTATACATTGTTTTCATATTATAAATCTAAAGGTTATAGTAAAAAGGAAGTTTGGAAAAAAATTTTGTTAAGAATATTTTTGTTCGTTATATTATTTTCTATAATATTTTTTATTTATATACGTTATTTCTATGAACAATGATTATTCATTATTAATTTATAATTATAGATTAATTTGGAAATTTTATTTTTATATTATTTTACTTTATTAACTTTTGTATGATATAATATATATTAATGTTTATTGTTTTTATATATATATTTAATTTGGATTTTTTATGAGTGATATTATTCGTATTATTGCAGAATTATTATCTTCTACATGTGCTTTCTTTATATTTTTCTATGCAATGTTTTTACGGTATAAATTTAAAGGTTATAGTAACAAAGAAATTGTGAAAAAAATGTTTTTAAGCACATTTTTGTTCATTATATTTGTTATATTACTTTCTATAACAGTTTTTATTTGTATACGTTATTTATATGAAAAATGATTATTTATTATCTTTATATAATAATGTTTTTGATATTTTATTTTCAATATTTGTTTTTATATTTTTATTAAGTTATAGATAAAGTGGTGAAAGTTGGAAAAATAGTATAAAGGAAGCAATTAAGACATTTAGTGGGTTATTTTTGGCGTTTTGTTTTATTTATGTTGCGTTTAAATATATTAGATATTAGTATTTATATTTAAATTATGTTTGATGAAAAATTATTTTCATTTAAATAAGTTTCTATTATTTGTAATAATATATATATTTTTTTTTATTATGAAATTTCTTTATAAAATTGAAATAATCATTTATTGTAAAATACAGATGAATTTATGTGTATTTTATTGTTAATTTTTTCTGTAACTATATTACATATGCATCATATTTTATGATAAATGTATTTCATCTTTATTGATGAGGGTGTATTTTTCTATTTTCATTGGAAAAATGCGCCTGTAAGAAATGCTTAATTTCCTTATTAGAGAAGTCTTCTTTCCTACTTTTATGATGAGATTTCTGAGCATAAAAAATATATGTAAAATCAATTATAGTATTTAAGTTTAGAATTTGAATTCAAATATTTTATCTATATGTCACGCGCTAAAAAGAGTCTATAAGTTGCTTTTGGGTGTTTAAAGAACTTGTCAGTAATGCTTATGGCCGTCGAGAGACGATAAATGTTTTGTGCGTTTCTGCACGTCTCAAAATTTATTTTTGAAATAAGCTAATTTAGTAAATGTAACTTACTATACTTCTAACCTCTACTCATTATCTTCAGCAAGAGGAAGTGAGGCGATTTCTGTATCAAGTGCATCCATAAAATCGATAATAAAAGCAGCATTTGTCCCCAAATCTCTTGGCAAATAACGAGAAGCAGAACGCATATCAACAAAAGTTGTATCCCCTTCATCAGTTAAACGAATAACAATATCTAAAATAAAGCCAAGGTAAAAAGTTTTTGCTCTCGTTTCGATATAAATTTCATTTTCTTCGCTTTTGAATTCTCGTTGCGCTACAACAGGCCAATCATACGCAGCTAAAACATTAAGAACGGATTCGCGAATACGGTCAGGTGAGCCATCATAACGGCGCCCCGATATTTCTGGCCATTGTGACATCTGTATTGCTGCTTGTTCAGTCAAAACACTTTTGAGCGGTAAAGCATCGCTGGGACGTATTGTGCGAAAAAAAGCCGGCGGGCTTTGTGTATCGGTAGAAATATCGTAAAGAGCCGGTAAGGTAAACCAAAGTCCAAAAAAGAGCATCAATGGTGTCGCAGTTATGAGTGAATAAACGATCCCTTTTAAAGCTTTCATTCCCCCTAGAGCACCATATAACCATAAACTATGAAGTGCTTTAATAGCCAGAAAAAGAGAAATAATTACACAGCCAGTAGAGATACCTATCAAAATTATGAAGTCGCTTATGTTAATGACGGAAAAACGTTGTAAAATGACTGAAAATAATAAAATAAAGAACGACAATCCACCAAATCGAGGGGACCATACTGCTGCTCTTGAAACGAACCGAACATATCTCTTCTTCATGAAGTTTTTCCCCTCAATTGTAAACTATAAGCCAAGTTTTTTCAGAGTGCTATCTTACAAAAAGCTTATGCTCATAAAACAAAAATAAAGCACTTATTTTTGAGGTCAAGGATGCGTAATGTCTTATAAGTTTCCAGCGATTGTTTTGGCACTTCATTGAAGGTAAACAGTATTTCTTCTATAGTTTATCATGTTATTGATGCGAATTTTATGGGAATGTTTGTAAATAAAAAGAAATAAACTCAAATAACAAGTTTTACAATTGTTAGCAGCATATTTTTTAGAGCTTTACTCTTGATTTTTCTCTTCTGATTGCGGGGAGTTTTTTCTGTCAGATAATGCGTATCAAATAGGATATGATGATGTGCAATAGAGATTTCATTATATCTCAATAAAAAATTGAGGGATTTATAATCAGATAAATTTGAATATTCAATTAATAGAGAAAAAAGATAACCATTTTGATAGGCTTCATGTATTTTGTATAGAAAGTAAGGTGTTGTACAAATGAGAGGTTAGTCGGTTTTTATTCATAAAATATACGGCAGGTCGCAGATGAAAGGAAAGCTTCACTTTCTTTTCCCGCAAGGGAAGAAGGGACAAAAGTACGTAAAATAACAAACCCTTCATTCAAATTTTTAGCAACCAAAACTGAATTGGTATTTTTTTTAGGTTTTGATTTTTTGAGTTCTATGATTTGTATTGGTTTTCCAATGATAAGATCGAGTGTCGCATCAGGGGCTGTTCGGTCATTAAGGCTATAGAAAATAATTCCGTTGTGTGTGTAGGCTGCTAGTGACCAAAATTGTCGTGTTTTCAAAGCTTTTAAATGAACAGGTCCATTTTCAAGGTTAAATCTGCAGACTTTAAGAAGAAAGAGGGGATCAGCAGATTGTTGAATAGGATTATCGGGAGTAAAATCGACAAATTGATAAGAGGTTCCAGATTTTTTTAGTGCTGTCCATATATTATCTTGTGCCCAGGTGGGGATCAGAAAGAGAACGCAAATATGAACAATAATAGCGCCAATGATTGCAAGAAGTGCGATATAAATAAATCTAGTCACAATTTATTTGTCCTGATGGGATTTGTTCTATTGATGGCATTGTAAGCGTTTGTAATGCCGTTGCTGAGATGATTGGGGTATCGTATAAAGTAAGAATAAGCCCGAATTCTTTTTGACTAACTGTTGCAAGCCAATTGCCGGTTTGCGGTGTGGGTGAAATATTAATGCGCAATGAGCCATCATGCTCATAGATAATATTGTCAGTGTGGAGTTCAAAAGGTATTTCTTTGGATGAAGTATAGGGTTTTAGGGATTTGTCAGCTGTATAAAGGGTAAAAAGACGGGTTTCAGGGATGGTGCCTTTGAGTAAATAATGACAGTGATGATGAAGTGGACGCCCTTGGTTATCTTGCCAAATCTGGAATTGAATACCTTCAGTTCGTCCGAGTGAAACAATGCCTCGTTTGGTCGTGCGGGCGCGGGTATAAGGATCCATATTGGCGGTTCCCATTTTTGGATAAGCACTCCATTTTCCAATTCTAAAGCGTTCAAAATGAGGAAAGGAATTGAGCACATAATCGACACTCAGTGTTCCACATAAAATGGAAAAAGCGAAGATAAAAAAGAAAATGGTGATATTAAAAAACATCAGTGAATATCTTGAATTCAAAATGTTGAATCTCCAGTTGTTTTCATCTTCAAAGAAATTGCAGATGGTTTTTTCAGATCTTTGTTAATCAATCGCACAATATTCAATGTTTCAGGAGAAAGCGTAGAGGGTATTGGAGGAGGAACTTCAGAATCTGCATGGGAAGAAAGTACTGGGGGCTGATAAGGAGGAAGGAGAGAATCTTGAACACCATAGAGCTGTTTGAGCATGATATTTTGATGTGCAGCAAGCATGATGCGATGCCATATCATGGCAGGAACGCCACCCCCAAAAGCACGATTCATCGGTGAAAAGTTATCATTTCCCATCCATACGGCTCCCGTATAATTGCCTGTAAAGCCAACAAACCAAGCATCACGATAAGATTGTGATGTTCCAGTTTTCCCTGAGACGAGAGTCATGGGCAGAGCAGCACGCTTACCAGATCCTCGTGTCGTGACACCCACCATCATTTGGTTCATATAAGCTGTTGATTGTCTGCTGAGAACTCGGTGTAACTTATTTCCGTTATGTTCGAAATCCCACACGACACGACCATCAATTGTTTTGATTTGCGTAAACCCATGACGATTACCCGCTATTCCTCCATTGGCAAAGACATTAAAGCCTGTAGCTTGATCCATGGGGGTCATATTGGAAGTGCCAAGAACCATTGTTTTGTGTGATAAAATATGCGCGTTAATCCCCATATTCTTGATGAGATCTATGATGGGTTGGGTATCACGGTTAAGATATTGATAGGTGAGATACACAGGGACTGTATTAATAGAAAAAGCTAAAGCTGTTGCTAAATCAATTTTTCCCAAATAACGACCAGAATTATTTTTGGGTGTCCAACCTCCCCAATTGATAGGAGCATCTAAAACAATTGTCGAGGGAGACAGTCCGTGTTCCAGTGCGGTTGCGTAAACATAAGGTTTGAATGAAGAACCAGTTTGCCGTCCGCCTTGTGTTGCTCTGTTAAATTGGCTCTTTTTATAATCGAGTCCTCCAACAATTGCGCATACGGCACCGTTATTATCGAGTATAACGGTGGCAGCTTGGGTTACGCGATATTGTTGACCATATTGATGTAAATGATATGCGATTGATTCTTCTGCTGCTTTTTGAATATTCGGATCAAGGGTTGTTTGAATAATTAAACTATGGCTTGGAAGTTGATTGCGCATTTTTTTGACTTCCTCGAATGCCCAATCAAGAAAATAATCTGGCTGATTATTTTCTATTTGGGGAAGTGCCTTAGCAGGGTGGCGATGCGCATTGATAATTTGGCTCTTTGTCATAAAGCCACTATTAACAAGATTAGAAAGGACGACATTGGCACGTGTTTGAGCAGCAAAGAGATGACTATGAGGAGCATATTTTGTTGGAGCTTTAAAGAGTCCTGCTAACATAGCAGATTCACTTAAAGATACATGACGTATGTTTTTTCCAAAATAAAATTTTGCCGCTGCGGCAATACCAAAATTGTTTCCTCCCATATAGGCTCGGTCAAGATAAAGTTGTAAAATCTGCTTTTTGCTAAAATTTGCTTCTAGCCAAAGAGCAAGATAAGCTTCTTTGATTTTACGTGTTATGGTTCTCTCGTTTGTTAAGAATAAATTTTTAGCCAATTGTTGTGTGAGAGTTGAACCACCTTGCACCACACCTTTAGCTTGCATATTTTGTGAAATTGCCCGTGTAAGTCCTTGAAAATCAATACCCCAATGATCAAAAAAACGACGGTCTTCTGTAGCGAGAACCGCTTTAATGACAGTGTCAGGCATTTCTTCAACGGGGACAGAGATTGCCGGCAGTGCACCACGGTGCCCAATGGAATTTCCATAGCGATCTAGAAAAAGAATGGAAAAGTTTTTAGGAGAAGACCAATCTGTTTTGGTCAGTTCAAAAACAGAAATGCCAAAAATGGTAAAAAGAGTAAATCCCATCAACCCTAATGTTAGTATTTCATCGAGAACTTCAACGATAAAACGTTTCCATCCTTGAAGATGAAAATTTTGTGAGACGATTTTTGCCTTTTTCCAGAAAAAACTGTTAGCAGAACGAATGTGATAAAGCGCTGTGTCTAATCGTGCGTCTAATTCAATGAGAGCAGGACTGTGAAATGGCTTACGATGTTGCCTTTTCTTTTTTTTTAAAAAATCAAACATTTAAAGAGAGCCTATGGCAAAGAAATACAACCAAACAAATCTACAATAATTATATGGAGTAGAAGTATTTTTTTGCTATAGTGCTAACAGAGAAAGAGTTTATTTTAGAATTATTCATTTTTCATAAGATAGTGTATTAAGATTTTATTATTTTATTGAATAAATTTTATTCTCATTATTAAAAATATTTTATTTTGAGTTTTTAAAAATTTGGAATAATATTAATGTGTTCTTCTGTAAGATAGAGGATAAATTATTTCCATTTGTGATTTTTAAGTCGACCCAAAAAAACCATTATTTCTTTTATCCTTTATCAAGGAAAAGAAGAGATGGGTTATTGAAATATTTATGATGAAAAAAAAATTCTTGTTTGTAATAATAGCAGCTTTTTTAGGAGCAGATTCTGTTCGAGCTTCTGGGTGTGCTGAAGTAGGTAAGAAGGTTGCCGCGCAAGAGAGCGGGGTTCTCGTCCGTTCAAAACCGGTTGTTCAGGATGGAAAGGACATGTGTGCAATTGTGGTTGTTGTACCAGCCCGTAATGGTGAAAAGTTACGTCGTGTTGAGTTTTTTGTTCCTGCTGATTAGTCTTTAGCAGATGGTGTTGTGATGCGTATCTTAATCGTTGAAGATGATCGGAATCTTCACCATCAATTAGCAGAAGCTGTAAGACGTGCAGGATATGTTTCCGATAGTGCTTTCGATGGTGAAGAGGCTTATTTTTTAGGTAGCACAGAGTCTTACGACGCGGTGATACTTGATATAGGTTTACCGCAGATTGATGGTATTAGTGTTGTTGAAAAGTGGCGTCAAGAAGGGATCTCCATGCCTGTTTTAATGCTAACAGCGCGAGACCGTTGGTCTGATAAGGTGCACGGTATTGATGCTGGAGCTGACGATTATGTTGTGAAGCCATTTCATTTGGAGGAAGTGATGGCGCGCTTGCGAGCATTAATTCGTCGCACTACGGGACATGCGACGAGTGCATTATGTTGCGGAAATGTTTTGTTGGATACAAAGACATCTCGTGTTTTTGTGGATGGTCAATTGATTAAACTAACATCTTATGAATTCAGACTGCTTTCGTATCTCATGCATCATTGTGACAGAGTCATTTCAAGAACAGAGCTTACTGAACATCTTTATGATCAGGATTTTGATAAGGACTCGAATACAGTGGAAGTCTTTGTAGGTCGGTTACGGAAAAAGCTTGGAGTGGATTTGATTGAAACTATTCGAGGAATGGGATATCGCGTGAGAACGCGAGGTGATTAATGAATGTTTTTGAAGAGAATAATTGGTATAGGAGGTTCTTTTTTGTAATTACTCGATCTCTCAGTTTACGTGTTATGATCTTATCAACATTATGGGTTGTTATTTCTCTTTTATCGATTTCTGCAGTAAGTATTTTATTTTATAAGCGTTCGACTGAACAAAGCCTAGAGCGTATCCTTTCTGCTCAACTCTACAGTCTTATTGCAACAGTGACGGTGTCATCAGAAGGTACTTTAAGAGGAGGGGCTGGGATTGATGATATTCGTTATTCTGATCCAACAACAGGATGGTATTGGGAAGTTGTTGCGATATCCCATAATTTAAAAGGAAGATTGACATCCCCCTCATTGGGAACAGGCGAGATATTTACACCAAGTGATGTTGATATACCTTTTAACAATAAATTCTTTCGCTCTTATCGGATAACGGGGAACAATGGTCAAAAGCTACAAGTGATTGAGAGTGATGTTGTTCTTGATAATAAAAATCATATTGCACGTTTTCGGCTTGTTGGGAATATCGATGAAGCTCATGCCCAGGTAAAGGAATTTAAGCGAACTTTGCAAATTTTTCTTTGGAGTTTCGGTATCGGGAGTGTTCTTATTAATATTGCTATTATTTTCTTTAGTTTTCAACCGTTGAAGCTTATTCGACGTGCATTGAATGATATTCGCGAAGGAAGAGTTCATTATGTGAATACGGATTTAGTAAGCGAAGTGATGCCGCTTGTACAAGAGATGAATGCTCTCATTAATAATAATCAGCGTATTATTGAGCGATTTCGCACACAGGTTGGTAATCTCGCGCATTCATTGAAGACGCCTCTATCCGTGATTATGAATGAGACAGATAAGATGCGCGGAGAAAAGGCTAGTTTGTTGAGAGAGCAAACGCAAATAATGCAAGCTCAAATCAATCATTATCTTCAGCGTGCGCGGATTGCAGCACAATGCGATAGTGTTGTCTATCATACGTCTGTTCGCAGTGTGCTTGAACGCTTGGTGCGGGTTATGAAAAAGCTTAATCCTGAAAAACAAATTCAATTTATTATGGATGTTGATGATATTGTTTTTTCTGGAGAGAAGGAAGATTTAGAAGAAATTATAGGGAATCTGATTGAAAATGCTACTCAGTGGTCTCGCGCAAAGGTTTTGATCTCTTGTTGTTTAGAAGAAAATGCTGAAGAAACAGAATATTTTAGTATCTTTGTAGAAGATGATGGTCCTGGTTTAACAGAAGACAAAATTGATGAAGCATTAAAAAGAGGGCGGCGGTTTAATGAAAATAAACTAGGGTCAGGCTTAGGGTTAGCAATTGTTTCAGATATGGTCAGTGAATATGGTGGCAATCTCTTTTTATCACGTTCTGATTTGGGTGGATTGTATGCAAAAGTTTTATTACCTAAGATGGGAGAATAACATATTTTCTCCTTAAGCAAGAAATGTCTATAAAGTTTTTAAAGCAGTATTTTCAGACAATACATCAAAGAGTAGGGAAACATTGTTTTTAGTTTCTTTGTTTAATTGATGTATATAATAGATTAATATTCTCCATGAAAAAATGAATTTTTATTAATTCACATCATTTTTCTCATGAAGAGGATAAAATGTAAGCGAGTTATTCTCTGTTCGTATTGGAAAAAAACGATATGCTCTTATTAATTTCTGCAGCATTTTTTCTGATTTTTCTGGCAAGTGTTCTTTTTCTTTCACTACGTTTTGACGATGAGATAAAAAAAGAATGGAAAGTTCAAACCGTGGATGGTTACAGAAGCCATAAGCGTATGATTGAGTTTAACAAGCTTTATATGCATTATAAAAAAAGAAATATTCTTAAGGCTTTAAGTATCTTGTTTGTTCTCCTTATGACATGGAATATTTATGGGCTGACAGGCAATCCAGAAGTGAAAAGTTATTTTTTTAGCGAATTAATGGATAAAAATCCTCAAACTCTTAGTAAGCAAGAAAAGCTTATTCGTTTACAAGTGCTTTTTTTCCGTGCACCTCATGATGGCAAGCTAGCAGATGCGTTAGCGGTAGGGTATCTCGAAGAAAGCCTTTTTCAAGAAGCAGTGAATACTTATTTAGATGCACTTCGTTTGAATGGAGAAACAGCTCCAAGGCTTGTAGGATACGGTTTAGCATTGGTTGGTTATGAAGGGGGAGTGATAACGCAAGAAGCGCAAAATGCTTTTCAAAAAGCAGCAGATTTAGCGCCAACAGATTTTTATCCACGTTTATTGTTGGCAGATGCATTGCATCAAGCAGGAAAAACTGCGCAGGCAGTGCAATTTTTACAAAGCTTTCTTGATACAATGCCTGAAAATTTTTCAGGACAATCACGTGTTAAAAAAATGATGATTCAGTTACGTGATTTATCGAGTGATCATACAAAGAAAAGAAATCTTGCACCTATGTAGAAGATGTGCAAAGCTCTTAAAAAATAAAATATTGATACTTAGTTATAACGTATTTAAAATTTTTTCGCAGAGTGTCTATGAACAGTCAATCTTTAAAGAATTCTACCTCATGGAAGGTTATTTTAGAGCAGCGAAAAAAAAAGCGCTTACTGATCATATTATTATGTTGTTTGGTTATAACAATTGCAGCAAGTCTCATAGTGTATGCAATGCGTCATGCGGTCAGTTTTTTTAGAATGCCCTCTGAAATTACAAGAGAAGATATTTTAACGGAGCGCCCTTTGCGTTTGGGTGGCTTTGTTGAAAAGGGAACTGTTCAATATGTTGGAGAGAGAGGCGTTGTTTTTTTTGTAACGGATAACAAAAAACATGAAAAAGTAGTTTTCAATGGTGCCTTACCGGATCTTTTTCGTGAAGGTCAGGGGGTGATCGTAGAAGGGCATTTCGATAAACAGGGATTTTTTATAGGGATGCGTATTTTAGCAAAACATGATGAAACTTATATGCCTAAAGAAACAGCTGATCGTTTGAAAAAACATTACATTATGGAGAAATAATTCGATTGTGCTTGTCGAACTGGGTCATATTTTTTTAGCTGCAGCATTTTCAGTAAGCTTATTAGGGGCATTTTTACCTGCTTTAGGTTTTTGGTGGAGAGAGCGTTTGTTAATGCAAACAGTTGTTCCTCTAACATATATTACTTTTACATTACTGCTTTTATCTTTTTTAGTGATAATTTATGCTTATGTTGTATCTGATTTTTCTGTTTTGAACGTTGTTGAGAATTCTCATTCAGAAAAACCGATGCTCTATAAAATTACAGGTGTTTGGGGCAACCACGAAGGCTCTATGTTGTTGTGGGTTTTAAGTCTTGCTTTTTTTAGTGCATTGATGGCTTTTTTTAGCCAACATTTGCCAGAAGATTTTAAGACGCTTGTTTTAATTTGCCAAAGTTGGATTACAACTGCTTTTCTTTTATTTATTCTTTTTGTATCCAATCCATTTTTACGCGTAAATCCACCAGCATTGCAGGGAAATGGTCTCAATCCTCTTTTACAAGATATCGCATTAGCAATTCATCCACCGCTACTTTATTTAGGTTATGTCGGTTTTTCACTTTGTTTTTCTTTTGCCGTTGCGGCATTGATTATGGGACATGTTGATAGAATTTGGGCGCGTGGGATTCGTCCGTGGCTTTTACTTGCTTGGTGTTTTTTGACATTGGGTATTATGGTTGGCTCTTATTGGGCTTATTATGAGCTAGGATGGGGAGGCTATTGGTTTTGGGATCCTGTTGAAAATGTTTCGTTTATGCCTTGGCTTTCAGGAACGGCTCTTTTACATTCTGCTCTTGTTCTCGAAAAACGAGAAATATTGAAAAGTTGGACTCTGTTTTTAGCGCTGCTTACTTTTTCCCTTTCTCTGATGGGAACTTTTCTTGTGCGTTCTGGGCTTTTAGTTTCTGTTCATAGTTTTGCTGTTGATCCAGCACGCGGGCAAGCAATTCTTGCTCTTTTATTTTTTTTTACGGGAGCTGCTTTTCTTCTTTTTGCTTTGCGTATCCCTATTTTAAAAACAGAAAGATTTTTTCAACCAATTTCACGTGAAGGGTTTATTGTTTTAAATAACTTGTTACTGACAACAATAACAGCAACAGTATTGATTGGTACGCTTTATCCTTATTTTATTGAGATATTAACAGGGCAAAAAATTTCTGTAGGGGCTGCTTTTTTTAACCTTACCTGTGGACCGCTAATGGTTTTGCTGTTGTTGTTTGTTCCATTTGGGACAATGATGGCATGGAAACGCGGTGATTTTCTTGCAGTTTTTGAACGGTTGTGGTTTGTTTTTGTATTGGTTGGTATCGTCTGTTTTATAATATTCTATGCGGCATCTGTGCGTGATATTTTTGCAGTTTTAGGGATTGGGCTTTCAGCGTTTGTTTTTTTAGGCAGTTTAGCGGATCTATGGGGAAAGAGTGGATATGGCAAGAGAGCTTTTTCAGTACGCGTTAAGAGATTTCTTGGATTGCCATGGTCTACTTTTGGTGCAGCAATAGCACATATGGGATTAGGCATTACATTATTTGGTATTGTTTGCGTGGTAAGTTTTGGGCAAGAACGTATTTTAATCATGAACGTAGGGGATAGGGTGACGATAGCGGATAAAACGCTTCATTTTGATGCAGTGCATGATGGTGTTGGTTCGAATTATTCGACAATGGAATTTTATTTTAAAATATATGAAAATAAAAACATTGTGGGTCATGTAACAGCCTCAAAGCGATTTTATTCAAGCCAAAATACATCAACAACAGAAGTTGGTCTTAAAAATTATGGCTTATCGCAGCTATATATTGTACCGGGACATATCGATAATCGGGGTCTCGTTGTGCACGTATGGTGGAAGCCTTATGTAATATGTATTTGGTTAGGGGCATTCATGATGGCTATGGGGGGATGTTTTTCTCTTTTGGGGTATTGGTTTCGCATTGGCATGTACAATAGGATAGTGCTTGCTTTAAATTTTTGGAAAAGACATTGAGATGAAAAAAATTCTTTGGATTGTATTTTTTTTAATTGCAACGTTTCCTTTTCGATTAGCAATAGCAGTAGAGCCGGATGAGATTTTAAAGGATAAGATTCTTGAAGCGCGAGCACGCCATATTTCATCGCATTTACGTTGTCCGGTTTGTCAAAATCAATCAATTGATGATTCAGATGCTGCTTTAGCAGGTGATTTACGGCTTTTAATTCGGGAAAGGCTAAAAATGGGCTATAGTAATCAGCAAGTCACTGACTTTCTTGTTGAGCGATATGGTGAATTTATTCTCTTGAAACCACCATTGAATAAAATAACTTGGTTTTTATGGTTCTCGCCTTTGATCATTATTATCATTGGCGTAAGTATTATATTTTTCCACTTCAAACGGAATAATCATGCGTTATGTGAATGAAAAAGAACAGTCAAAAATGTCATTGCATTAAAAAAAATGTTACATAAAAGAAAAAAATCAGATCATCTGCAATAAGCAGACAATCTTATTGTAATTATATTAGGGAATACTGAAACCTTACAAAACTTTAATAATTTAGACAGAAAACGGTAAGGTCTGGTATTTTATAAGTGATCGGAATTGAAATATAGGTATGATTGAATAGGAGCATAGAATAAATGGTTAAAAAGGCTTTCTTTAAAACATTTGTCGCAGTGAGTTTTTCTGCGATATTGGAAAGTGCACTGTTTTTTAGTGGATGTACATCAAGCTTGTGGATGACAAAGGCTCATGCAAGTTCTGTATTTACTTCGTTAATGCAACAACAGGGATTTGCCGATATTGTTGCTCAAGTGAAACCAGCCGTTGTGGCAGTACAAGTAAAGAGCAATAAAAAGAAAGAAGATAGGTTCTTTAGCAACTTTTTTAGTGGTCCAGGACTTGATCAATTACCAGATCAGCATCCTTTAAAAAGATTTTTTAAAGAGTTTTATGATTTTGATAAACCTAAAAATAAATTTCCGCACCAATCGCAGAGACTCCGTCCTGTTGCTTTTGGATCGGGTTTTTTTATTTCGTCTGATGGTTACATTGTGACCAATGATCATGTGATTTCTGACGGAACAAGTTATACTGTTGTTCTTGATGATGGTACAGAATTGAACGCAAAGCTCATTGGGAAAGACCCAAAAACCGACCTTGCCGTATTAAAAGTGAATGATAAAAGAAAATTTTCTTATGTTGATTTTGGTGATGATTCAAAGCTTCGTGTTGGGGATTGGGTTGTTGCTATTGGGAATCCATTTGGTCTTGGTGGAACTGTGACAGCAGGTATTGTTTCTGCACGTGGACGTGATATTGGCACTGGTGTATACGATGATTTTATTCAGATTGATGCTGCTGTTAATAGAGGAAACTCTGGTGGTCCAACGTTTGATCTTAATGGAAAGGTTGTTGGGGTTAATACAGCAATTTTTTCTCCTTCTGGAGGAAATGTTGGGATTGCTTTTGCTATTCCAGCAGCGACTGTAAAACAGGTTGTACAACAACTTATTGAAAAAGGTTCAGTTCAACGTGGTTGGTTAGGTGTTCAGATTCAGCCGGTAACAAAGGAGATTTCCGATTCAATAGGATTGAAAGAAGCCAAAGGTGCTTTGGTTACTGATCCGTTAAAAGGACCGGCAGAAAAGGCTGGTATTAAAGCGGGTGATGTAATTATTTCAGTGAATAATGAAAAAGTTGCTGATGCGCGTGAGTTGGCGAAACGTATTGCAAATATTAAACCAGGAGAAATGGTAACCATAGGGATTTGGAGATCAGGTAAGGAGGAGAGTATAAAGGTTAAACTCGCTTCAATGTCTGAAGATGAAAGTAAGAAAGAGACTTCAAAATATTCAAATGGACAGAGTGATTTAGATGAAACATTGGAAGATTATGGTTTGATTGTTATGCCTTCTGATGATGGTGTAGGGGTTGTCGTAACGGATGTCGATACCGATTCAGATGCTGCAGATAAAGGGATACGCCCTGGTGATATCATTGTGACAGTAAATAATAAACCGGTTAAACGAGTCTCTGATATTATTAACACAATCAAAAATGCTCAGCAGTTAGGACGAAAGGCTATACTCTTACAAGTGCGAACAAATGATCAAAATCGTTTTGTTGCTCTTCCAATTTTCAAAAAATAAGGCTTTAGTTGTAGGACAAATGTTTATTAAATATTTGTCCTACAACATAATAAAATAATGGAGATACGTTTTATGAAGATACTCGTTATTGAAGATGATCATGAGACGGGGCATTATCTCGAAAAAGCATTTTTGGAAGTAGGGCATTCTGTTGATGTTGCTTATGATGGGGATACGGGATATGCTTTAGCAACCACGGAAAATTATGACGTTATGGTTGTTGACCGAATGCTTTTGCATCGTGATGGTCTTTCTATTATTGCTGAATTGCGCGCTAAAGGCAATGAAACACCGGTTCTTATTCTGTCTGCTTTAGGGCAAGTTAATGATCGTGTAACGGGGCTGCGTGCAGGGGGAGATGATTATTTGACAAAGCCTTATGCTTTTTCTGAACTTCTTGCGCGTGTTGAAGTTTTACAACGGCGGAAAAATCCTAAAGAAGCAGAAACTGTTTACTGTGTAGGTAATCTTGAGCTTGATCGGTTAGCACATACGGTAAAACGAGGTGATAGAAACATTCTATTGCAACCACGAGAGTTTCGTTTACTTGAATATTTGATGCGTTATGCGGGGCAGGTTGTTACACGCACTATGCTTTTGGAAAACGTTTGGAATTACCATTTTGATCCACAAACGAATGTCATTGATGTCCATATCTCTCGTTTGAGAGCCAAAATTGAAAAAGATTTTGATGTTCCCCTTCTCCATACAGTGCGTGGAGCTGGATATATGCTGAAAGTACCAGATAACAAAGCATGAATCGTTTGATTAATATAATGCGCACGACGGCGCTAAGGCTTTCAGCACTTTACATTTTATTGTTTGGATTGGTGGCAACAGGACTTTCTATTTATATGACGGCATTTTCTGCTTCATTGTTAACAGAGCAAACTGAACAGGCTTTACATGAAGAATTAAAGTATATTGAAAATGCTTATAATTATGGGGGATTATCCTTATTAATGCGCACTATTGATTATCGTTCAAGACAACCAGGAGCATTTCTTTATCTTGTTACAGATTCTATGGGGCGTATTTTAGCAGGAAATGTAGCACGTATTGAATTAGGTCTTTTGAATCAGAGTGGTTTTATTTCTACCTCTTTTTTGTATTCCCGTTTTGGAGAACATGGCAAAACAAGTGAACATCGCGCTTTGGCGGTTATTGTTGATTTGCCTAATGCTATGAAGATTCTTATAGGACGTGATTTGGATGAGCCAGAACGTTTTGCTGTTGTTATTCGCAAAGCTGTGATCATTGCACTTGCTGCAATGGTTGGAGGCGCTTTACTCATATGGTTTTTTGTTGGCAGGAGAGCTTTACAAAGGATTGATCATGTAACGGCTGCATCACAGCGCTTGATGGATGGTGATTTCAGTGGGCGTTTACCTGTTTCTGGAGTAGGGGATGAGTTTGATCGATTGTCAACCAATCTTAATGTTATGTTAGACCGCATTGAAGAGTTAAATATTGGTTTACGTCAAGTATCAGATAATATTGCTCATGATCTGAAAACGCCGTTAACGCGTCTTAGAAATCGCGCTGAAGAGGCACTTTCAGGAAATAAGACAAAGCTTGAATATCGTCAGGTCCTTGATAGGGTTATTGCAGAGTCAGATCAACTTATTTGTACGTTCAATGCGATTTTAATGATTTCACGTATTGAGGCCAGCAGTGCAATTGAACATCTTGAAATGATGAATATGAAATTGATCATTGAGGATGCTGTTGAGCTTTACGAACCTTTTGCTGAGGAGTCAGGTGTTTTACTTCAGTTGGGAGATATATTTGATAAAGAGCTAAAATTGAATCGTGAGCTTGTTGCACAATCAATTTTTAATCTTATAGATAATGCAATTAAATATGCGCCTAAAGGTGGAAGGCAAGCGAAGGTTTGCTTATCAATGGAATATCGTGATGAACATTTATTAGTTGTTGTGAGCGATAATGGACCAGGAATAGCAGAGGATAAACGTGAAAAAGTGACAGAACGATTTGTTCGTCTTGAAGAAAGCCGCACACAACCTGGGTTTGGGATTGGTTTAAGTATAGCAAAAGCGGTTATGAAGCTTCATGGGGGTGAATTGTTACTTGAAAATGCAAATCCAGGGCTTAGGGCTATTTTGTTATTTCCTTAAAGATATTTTTCTTCACTTTTCTCTTTTCATACGTAACAACTATTTTAAAAGTATAAAGCAATAGAAAGGAAAGAAAAATGCTTTTCAAGGGAGCGCAGACGAAACAAGCTTTTTTTAAAACACAGCTTCTCCCTTTATGTCCTCTCGATAAAAGTGGTTCCCAATGGTTAAAAGACATGGAAGAACAAGCAAGGAAAGAAGGTTTAGAATCGCTTGTTTCCATCATTTCAGAGAGTGGAACGCAGATTGATTTTATCAGTTCGGTTATGACCTTATCTCCTTTTTTGCGTGAGGTTTTAATTGCCAACCCATCATATCTTAGTGCTTTATTAAATGTTGATATAGAAACAAGGCTGAGCGAAATTATAGATGATATTACAGCTATTGATAAGGATGAAGCTATAAATGAAACTTCATTGATGGCTGCTTTAAGGCGCAAAAAACGAGAAGCGCATGTTCTTATTGCTTTAGCTGATTTGGGTGGTGTTTTTACTTACGAAGTTTCATGTGCTTGGTTGACACGTTTGGGCGAAGCAGCATTAAGTGTAGCACTACGTTTTCTATTAAGAGAAGCGCATGATCATGGTAAGATCAATTTATTAAGCCGTGAGAATCCAGAAAAAGACTGTGGTTTAATTATTTTAGGGATGGGAAAGTTAGGAGCAGGGGAACTTAATTATTCTTCTGATATTGATCTTATTGTTTTCATTGATGAAACATCACCTCATATTGGTAATCTTTCTGAAAGTGTTGACATATTTTCTAAAATGGTACGCCGATTAATCCGTATCATTCAAGAACGCACTGCGGAAGGATATGTTTTTCGTCTTGATTTTCGTCTTCGTCCAGATCCAGGATCAACCCCTTTGGCCTTACCAGTAAGGACTGCATTGCGTTATTACGAAGGGCGTGGGCAAAATTGGGAACGAGCAGCCATGATTAAAGCACGTCCAGTTGCTGGTGATAAGAGGGCAGGTTTTAACTTTCTCAAAGAGCTTTTTCCCTATGTGTGGCGGAAATATTTAGATTACGCTGCTATTGCTGATATTCATTCGATCAAACGTCAAATTCATGCGCATAAAAATTATGGTCAAATTGCAGCTTATGGGCATAATATAAAGTTAGGTCGTGGTGGTATTCGTGAGATTGAGTTTTTTGTTCAGACACAGCAGCTCATTGCTGGTGGACGTTTTCCTCAATTACGTGGACGTCAGACAGTTGCAATGTTAGCAGAACTTCACACGCTTGGTTGGATCAGTGAGAAAACGAGAAATAGCCTTATAAAAAGTTATGCTATTCTTCGAAATGTAGAACATCGTATTCAAATGCTTTTCGATGAACAAACACATCTTCTTCCAAATGATACTGCTCAATTCACGAGTGTTGCCTATTTAATGGGTTATCAAGACAGTAACAGTTTTATCCGTGATTTATTAAAAACACTTCAGGTTGTTGAAAAACATTATGCTGCACTTTTTGAGAATGAGCAAGAACTTGGTTTAGAAATTGGTAATTTAGTTTTTACAGGTGAAGAAGATGATCCAGAGACATTAATAACGTTAAGCCGTTTAGGTTTCGAAAGAGCAAGTGATATTTGTCGTATTATGCGCACGCTCCATTTTGGTCGTTATAAAGCAACGCAATCAGCCGAAGCACGCGAGAGATTAACGGAATTAACACCAGCTCTTTTGAAAGCTTTTGGTGGGACAAAACGAGCTGATGAGGCGATGTTGCGTTTTGATGGTTTTTTACAGGGCTTACCTTCAGGAATTCAGCTTTTTAGTCTTTTGCAGTCTAATCCTTCTCTTTTGGATATGCTTGTCCTTATTATGGGGGCTGCTCCACGTCTTGCAGAAATTATTGCACGCAGGTCCCATGTTTTTGATGGAATGTTAGATCCGAATATTCTTTCAGAATTACCGACCAAAACGTACTTAGAAAAACGGCTTGAATATTTTCTTGAAAATGTTCTTTCTTATGAGAAAATTCTTGACCATTTAAGGATTTTTGCAGATGAACAACGTTTTTTGATTGGTATTCGAATTTTAAACGGTACAATTACAGGAGAAAGAGCGGGTTTTGCTTTTACTGCGCTTGCTGATCTTATGATTACAAAAACATTTGCTACCGTTCAAGAGGAATTTTCTCGTCTTCATGGTCGTATTAAAGGGGGGCGTGTTGGCATATTGGGTATGGGGAAGCTTGGAAGTCGCGAATTAACAGCAGATTCCGATGTTGACCTTGTTTTGCTTTATGAACACGATAATGATGCAGAAATATCTGATGGAGAAAAGCCTCTTTATATCTCTCAATATTATACGCGTTTAGCACAGCGCCTCGTTTCTGCTTTATCCACTCTTACAAGCCAAGGTATTCTTTATGTCGTTGATTTAAGGTTACGGCCATTAGGCAATAAAGGACCTATTGCTGTTTCTTTTCCATTTTTTAAAAAGTATTACCGCCAAGAAGCATGGATATGGGAATATCTTGCTTTAACAAGGGCTCGAGGCATTGCAGGAGACCCTGATTTTTTACAAAAGCTAGAAAATGAAGTGTGTGCAATTATTGCTATTTCTCGTGATAAGAAGGAAGTTGCAAAAGAAGTATGTGAAATGCGTGCCTTGATTGCAAAAGAAAAGCCGCCAAAAAATCAATGGGATTTAAAAACGATGTCTGGTGGCATTATGGATTTGGAGTTTATTGCTCAATTTTCTCTTATTACGCATGTCATTGAGTTTCAAATTGGAGCGACGACAGCGGATATTTTAGATCACTTACCAAACAGTTTTCTTAATCAGTCATGTATTGCTGATTTACATTATGCCTATCGTCTTTATACAAATTTGAGTCAAATTATACGGCTTTGCTTAAATGATTCTCTTGATCCCAATGATATGCCACCTGGATTAAGTGACCTTTTGTTGAATAGTGTTGGGGAACCTGATTTGCTTCGTGTTGAAAAATTAATTGCAGAAACTGGGCAATTGGTCTGTTCAGTTTTTTCAAAAATCATGAAACATTAAAATAATTCTATAAGAATAAATAAAAATTATTAATTCCATTTTTATATATTAATTTTTTGTCTTTCATTTCATAGACGCTTGAGATGGTTAGAGTGAAGTTCTCTACTGGTTTTTCAAGTGTGATGAAAAAATTCTCCATTCTAGGTATCATTCTTTATACAAAAAACGATGAGTGATTAATTTAGTGAATCATATTTTTTATGAGCGTTATCTCATTTTTTCAAAAAATTGACATTATAATTATTTATATTATTGAATATAATGATGATCAATATGAAGCTATAAAAGCTGCTATAGATTAATAGTTTCTGGAAATTATAAATAATATTTAAGCTTTA
Organism: Bartonella sp. AA81SXKL; assembly: GCF_042196945.1. Classification (NCBI taxonomy): domain Bacteria; kingdom Pseudomonadati; phylum Pseudomonadota; class Alphaproteobacteria; order Hyphomicrobiales; family Bartonellaceae; genus Bartonella; species Bartonella sp. AA81SXKL. Next base: position 79,140 of record NZ_JBHIRH010000002.1, read on the forward strand.
TTTAAAACTAATTTTAATTTTTTAACTGTGTCATTTTTGCTATAGATTTTTTCAAAAAATTGTGAAACGATTTACCATTATTTATGTATCACATTAGCTTTTAGGGGAGCAATTATGATTACAAAGTATTTAGCCTCAACATCTCTATTTTCTTTAATTTCAATTTCTGTAGTACAGGCGTCGGATATCGTTATTCCTGAACAACCTGTTCCTGTTATTCCAGCGCCTGCTTTGTCTTGGACAGGATTTTATCTTGGAGGACAGATTGGTAACTTTTCAGGTAAAACAACTGCAAGTTATTTAAAACATGAGACAGGGATATGGAATCCAATTGGAAAGGAGAATTTACCTAAACTTTCTGGTTTTATCGGGGGAGTTTATGCGGGTTCCAATATTGATATCGATAATAGTTTTATTATAGGTGTTGATACAGATATTATGTGGTCTGGTAAAAAGGATTCTAAAGATGTCAATCTACCGAAAAAAAGTCCAACTGAAGAAACACCAAAACCTATAGAAGAAACAAGTCTAACAAGAGATTTGCAGGAGAATGATTCAACAAGGCGTATTAAAGCTGTACGTCATACTTTAAAACAAAAATGGGCTGGTGCTACACGGGTGAGAGTTGGTTTTGCGATTGAGCGTATGATGCCTTATATTTCCGGAGGGATTGCTTATACGCAGCTTCAGAATATTTTTGCGGCAGTAGCTGATAGCAAAAATGGAGAAGTTGATTTTTCTGATTGGTTGCATGATGAAAAAAAGACCATGATTGGTTATACCCTTGGAGGTGGTATTGATTTTGCAATGACTGATAATGTCATTGTGCGTGCAGAATATCGTTATTCAGATTTTGGCAAAAAGAAGTTCATACAGGATAAATTTGAAATGGGCTACAAAACAAATGATTTCCGCGTGGGTGTAGCTTATAAATTTTAATTTTTTGCAGAATAAAACACTTCAAAAGTCTCATTTTCGAATGAGGCTTTTATTTTTCAGGTATGTTCTAGTAAATATCCTTTACTCAAAAGGGCTACTATTTTATTCGAACAATACTTTGATTTATAAATATAAATTACTTTTTGTCATGTTGAGTGAGAGACCCGAGTGTCATAAGATTTTCTCATTTTAAACCTATACTATATTGAACCAATCAAAACCATGTCTTTTGCACGTCAAAAAGAGGGGGAGTTGTGAGATAAAAAACATTAAAGAAAGAATAAAAATGCTTCTTATGAACTATCTTAAGTGCTAAAGGCTGTTGCTACATTAGGGGGTGGCAAAGTATGAGATTTGATACTAGCTTGCTTTTCCATAAACGTGAAGATGGTGTTGCTAAATGGACTTATCATTACATCATTCATAGGTGCCGTCGGGAAATGGGTTTTGGTGCTTTAAAAGATGCTTTTTAAAACCAACATGTGAATTGGCAAGCTAATGGCATTTTATTTTATTTGAAAGATCTCTCATACAATCAACTTTTCTGTTTTGCGGTATCGTAAAATATTTTATTTAATAACAAAAAGATCGCAAAAAAATTCTAAAGCACGTAAAATTACATCCGCAATGTAACTCAATAATAAAATAATTATAAAGAGTATTATAAAGTGATTTATAGGAAAAAATAGAGAGAAAATTAGGAATTTATTGAGACATAAAAAACATTATTACCTATGTCTGTTATCGAAATATAATCTACTATTTTTTATAACTTTTTTAATGTACGATAATAAATGTCGAGTGAAATAGTAATGGATCATTTCAAATCTATTTACGATAAATCAATCAACATCATTTGTTTATGAATCACAAGTAGGTTGGGTTATTGAAATTATATACTTTAGTTATTATTTGGCTTTTTTAGGCATTGATTTTCAGGTATAGACGCTGAATGAGCTTCTCTATTATTCTATAAAATATCATCATTGTAATAATATAAGGATTTTACGCATTAGATGCTTTTGGAGGAGTGTATGATGAAATTCAAAGCAGGGTTTATGTGTAGAGCTTTGTGAAGTAAATCACATGCGCAATTAGCAGCTGGAACCCGTGAGACAAGAATCCGGATTATTTATAAATCAGATGTGGTAGAATTTTCGTTCTTTAGGGCGGGAAGGAAGAAAACCGATAAGTTTGTAAAAAGCTAGTCACATAAGTGGGGCAGCAGATGGAACTGTCTGAGAAAAATTGATCTATTGACAGAGAAGGTGAAACTTTGTCTTTTAAGGAGAAAAAGGGAAATAAGAATTATGATTTTCAAAGGAATATGAAATAAAAATATTTTCGTTTTTTGTTGTTTTGGCAACTATGAAGGTGTTTAAAGATTAATTGTTTCAGTACATGCAATCTCGTTTTGAAGATTGATAATGCTATAACGTTGTAATTGGCAATGCCATTGATTTTGTAAGCGTTCAATGGAAAATAAATTAAAGCCTGCGGGTGGTTTTTTATCACCAAAAGCTTGTGATGCGGAAGGAACACCAACAATAGGAATTTTTTTAATTGGTCCTTCAATGTAATTCAATGTGGGTAAATGAGTATGTCCGTGAAGAATAAGCTCACAACCGTGATATTTGATAACGTCTAGAAAACGTTTTATATCCCGTAGTTTTTTATGCCAAGACGTTGCCTTTGGAAAGGGGGGGTGGTGAATCATGACGACACGAAAAAGGTTGCGCTGTGCTGCTTCCTTTAAAAAGAGCGGTAAAGTTTGCGCTTGCATTTTACCAAAATAGCCAGAAGCTTGAAAAGGCAATGTCGCAATGGCTGAAGAAGCTGCTATGATGGCAACATCTTTGCGAATGCGCATATAAGGAAAGACGCTTTTTTGAGGGATGTCACCTGTAATCCAAGGTTTAAAAAGAGTGCATGCTTTTTGTAAAGCGCCGCGGACATAGGCATCGTGATTTCCAAATGTTAAAGAAATATCTTGAGGTTTTCCTAGGTTAAGTAGCCAACGATGAGCTTGTACAAATTCTTTATCGAGAGCAAGATTTACAAGATCACCAGAGATCACAAGGTGATCAGGTTTTTTTTTGTTCAAGGCATCTATTACAGTTTCTAGGACATCTGTTGCCATCTGACTCTTACGTTTTTTTTGCCAGTTCAGATAACCGGTAAGACGCTTCCCAGAAAGTTCAAAAAGGGAAGGTTGCGGGAGAGGGGAAAGATGTACATCCGATATATGGGCAAGATAAAACATAAAAGCTCGTAGAGGATTAAAAACGATTTAAAGAATAAACATAAGATAAGTTAGTGCTTAAAGGCAAGAAAGATTGTAAAATGAAAATTAGCTTGCAAAAAAGAACGTCTCAAGCGGAATGTTCCAAATAGAATATCCCTAATAAAATATCATTGTGTTGTAGATTCACATATTTGTAAAAAAACATTTCTCAATGCGTTTGAGCTAACTTCACGACGGTACTCGATATTATAATGGAAAGCTTCTGTGAACTATATAGGGCTTACTGTACACTACCATCTCTACACTTATACAAGGTGCAAATAAAAAACATCATACTATTTTCCCCCAATTTTATGAAAATCCTTGCTTTGCTTTAAGAGGATTCATAAGAGGTATTTCACTCTTTTCTTCAATGGTTTCTATCCATACAGCATCTCTTCTAATAATACGCAAGAGAATGTTTTTTATTGTTTTAATATGAGGATATTAGAAATAAGGAGAATTCCACTGTATTTTTAATTATAAATCAATACGTTATCTAATTACAAAAGACAAGTAGATACGTAAAAAGATAAGCTGAATTTTAAAACTATTATACGAAATCTCAGACTTTTTAACGGCCTTCATAATACCACATGCTGCTCAACAGTAAAAGGTAAGCAAGCAGTGCAAAAAAACCAGAAAATATCGAAAAATAAAAGGTATTGATTAAACGGGTTTCTGTTGCTTCTTTCAGAACAATTGAATGTGCTGGGGAAGAGGACGGACTTGTTTTTGATTGAATCAGCTTAAATGGAGGAAGATGAATGTTTTCTTTTCCTTCAGGGTGTAAACGTCCGATGTAGCCACCAGTGTGCTTAATAATGGGGGCTAGTTTTTCTTGTGTTGAAATCAAGTCAAACAACTCAAGATTATCGAGCATCCCTACAGAAGAAAGTATTGTTAAACCGCCATTTTTAATGGTAAAAATTCCTGTCTCATCAGTGGTCACAGTTGCAGTAAAAAGGCCTTCTTGCTCTTTGGTCAGAGTAATATTTTCTTTTTTTCCAGAGGGAAAGATTATTTCAGCGGGTTCTGGATGGTCTTTTAGAGTTTGGCGGCGAATTGTTAAATGATGATGGCTGCTGGTCGCACTTAATTTTTCTTCCTCAAGTTCTGGTTCTTTCATGAGCCAATGGGCAATACGACGATAAAGAGCAGCATAAGGACCACCGCCTTCGAAACCTCGTGCCCAAAGCCAACTTTCATCAGAGAGCAACATGCCTACACGTCCTTTATCAACATGCGAGAGAAGTAAAAGTGGTTGTTCATCGGCTCCTTTCATGAGGGCGATTCCGTTATTTATGTTTTGAATAGCAATTTGTCGCAACCACTGCCCCCATTGAGAAGCGGGAAGGTTAAGTGTTGCAAGACCCCTTGTGACAGGATGGCGCTCACCTTCTTTGGTTAATGTGGGGCGAAAAGGTTTTTCAATAATAGTTCCATTGGGCAATGCCGGTAAAATGCTTATTAAAGGTGTTTTCGCAAGTGAGTTTTTTTGGGTAAATTCAGGTCCTGTTACCATCAGCAATGCACCACCCTTTTGTACATATTGGGCGATATAATCATAGTAGATTAAGGGGAGAACAGTAGAGTGCTGGTAGCCATCAAGGATGATGAGATCAAAGTTATTAATTTCTTCAACAAAGAGTTTTCTTGTGGGAAAGACCACTAAGGATAATTGGCTTGAGGGCGTATTATCTGCTTTGGTGGGGGGACGCAAAATAGTAAAGTGAACAAGATCAATATTAGAGTCACCTTTCAAAAGGTCTCGCCATGTCCGTTCTCCATTATAAGGAGCACCTGAAATAAGAAGAACGCGTAAATTTTCTCTGATTCCTTCAATAATTGTTATGGCGCGGTTGTTTTTAAAGCTTAGTTCACCTTTGTGTGGATCAGTTATAACTTGGATAATATTTTTTTCAGCATGAGGAAGGCTAATTTCAGTTTGAAAAATCACGCCAGGAGTCACAGAATAATGGCCAATGTCTTGTCCATTGACGCTTAGTGTAATATTTGCTTTCTGTGGTATTGTTTTTTTGGCGGGGCCTTTATCTTCTACCAAAATGGAGAGCGTTTGTGGTTTGTTGACAAGGGCAAAGCGTGGAGGAGAAATAAACTTGATTTGGCGATCAAATTCATCTGAGTGCCCTGTAATCAGGGCATTGAGAGGTGCTTCATGATGAAGGTCTGATAGGTCAGGAATGTCATGCACTTGTCCATCGGTGATAAAAATGGTTCCTGCATAACGAGAGAGCGGTACATCAGATACTGCTTGTGTTAAAGCCTCAAACAAATTCGTTGAGGGCGCATACTGATTATCAGCAAGTTTTCCAGCTTCAATAAAGCGTGGTTCAAATTGTGGATAATGCGCCAATGCTTGAGTTAATTGCGCGCGCGCTTCATCACTGTCGTTTGTACGTGTTCCAAATGTTTGGCTTTTGCTGCGGTCAATAACAATTCCTACTGTGCTTTTCAGTGGTTCACGCTGTTCTTTTATGATCATTGGATTGAGCAAAGCAAGGATGAGGGCGCTTAATGCCATCAGACGAAATAAAGAACCTTGCCGTTGCGTAACAAGACCAACAACGACAAAAAGAATCGATATTCCACTTAAGAACAGAATCCAAATGAGTGGTAAAAAAGGCTGAAAAGTGAAAAATGATATCATTGCCTTCTTTCTCTTTTAAAGCGTTCCAAGAGTGCTGGAACATGAACTTGATCCGCTTTATAGTTTCCTGTAAGAACATAAAGGACAATATTTAAACCTGCACGAAATGCCCATAGACGTTGCATTGGATCATTGGGAACAAGGGGATATTTCCATGACCCTTTTTTATCGAGTGCCCAAGCACCAGCAAAGTTATTGGCAGTAATGAGAAGAGAACTTACATTATCGCCGCTGGCAAGGGAATTTTTATTTTTTTTGTTTGTTGATGAGGATTCAATCCATAAAGGTGAACCACGGTAGAGACCAGGAAAATCTGGCATAATATAAAAAGAACGTGCAACAACATGATCCGTTGATGCTGGCTCAATGGATGGAATATTTAACTCTTTTAAGATATCTCGTAATCTTTGCGTTTCTGGAGTAGCATCTCCTTCAAGATTAAGATTGCTCTTTATCTGATCGCGCGTGTCAAATAAAATTGTTCCCCCATGTTTCATAAAGTTATTTATTTTTTCAAGGCTTTTGGGGGTTGGTATAGGACTCTTAACATCAATTGGCCAGTAAATAAGAGGATAAAAAGAGAGTTCATCTTTATCGAGATCAAGTGCTGTAACAGAGCCGAGGGTAAGCATTGTGCGCTCTGCGATAAATTGACTTAATGCTTCTAGACCACTTTTACTCGTTGTATCAATTTCATGATTATTGGTTATAACATAGGCAAGATGTGTTGCACCAGCAGCTTGTACACTATCATATTGATTTTCTTTCGTTTGTGCATGAAGAGTTGGATCATATGAAAACAAGGCAATAAGACTTATAAAGGGGAGGAGAAACATATTACGCCGTTTCATGAAAGAAAAAATATCTCCTATCCATAAAATGAGAAAATTGTCAAAGGCGAATAATAAGATGGCTAATCCTAAAAGTGGGCCGATAAGATTTTTTTCTTTTGTATCGTAAGATAAAGGTTTTTTATTAAGAGAAGTTGGCAATGATGATTGTTTCATCAAGTGCGACGAATGAGTTAAGAGATTGAGTGCATAAAAATCGTTTTTGACACCATAAAGTCCTGGGGGAGTATGGTAGGAAGGATGGGGTGGATTTTGAGAGTCAAAGATCAAAGGAACAACATCAGAGGGTGGTACTTGTAATTGTCCGTCAACGGCTATAGTTCGCCAAGGGTTTTGTACCACTGTTCTTTTTTCTCTGTGTGTTAGGTTTGTGTTTTCGTTAGAACCTAATGTGATTAATTTTTGCAGCATTTGTGCAAAAAAGCCAGAAAGAGGAAGGTTAGACCATGTTGGGTCAGGAGCAACATGAATGAGAATGAGGGTTCCTTTACCACGTTTTGCTGCGGTAATAAGAGGAGTTCCATCCGAAAGGCTAAGCCACGTTTTTTCAAAAAGATCTGGGGTTGGTTCTGCGAGGATTTGGCGCGAGACAGTAACATCTCCTGGAAAGGGAAGACCAAAGAAAAAGCTATTTTTTGCAAAAGGGGCAAGCTTTTGTGGTTTTGTCCAAGACATAATACTTCCAAGGGAACGTTGACCTGGGCGTAGTGGTATCGGAAGAAGGTTATCGTAATGTTCTGCGCTACTGAGTTTTTCTCCTGCAAAGCGGATGAGTGTTCCCCCTTTATTCACAAAATCAGAAAGTTTTTTTTCTGCTTTTGGGGGTATGTTAACAATGTCACCCATAATCAAAACAGATGGATTTTGTTTAAGCAAATGATCAATATCCGTTGAAAGTTCTCTTCCACCGGCTGTTATAAGCTGTGTATGACCTTGTAAGGCTTTGATAATGTAATAAAATGGAGCAAGTAAAGGCTGTGCCATTTCATTGGTATCGGGTGAGAGAAGAGCAACACGGCTTATCCTGTTATGGCTGTCTACCAAGAAGGTTGCAGCAGCATGGTTTTGATTGTTTATTTTTATCCAAGCGATATCATTGCGTAGTTCAAGTGGTACATTAAAAGGAACAAGTGCTGTTGTTTCTCCTTCAGAGAAATTGTTCGTAAATTGTCCGAGAAGTTGATTATTTGAATCGTAAAGGCTGAGTATAGCGGGAGTGTTACTGTGTGTTGTTGAGCGGATAATACGCGCGCCCATGTTTCCATTGTTATTTTCTATGGATGTTATGCCGGTTAAATCGGAAATATCAGTCAAATACCACAAGAAGTTTCTAGGTTTTAATTCTTCAAGAAGAGCAAAAGCTTGCTCATCTTCATTTGTTTGTAATCCATCACTTAAATAAGCAATATCAAGAGGTTTTCCTTTGGTTATTTTGCTGAGTTTTTTGAAGGCATGCACGCGGTTGACAGGCCAAGGACGCGGTTGCAAATGCATTAAATGCTGTTTTATAATCTTGGCTGGTTGGGGCTCTATATTGGAGATATTATTTTCAGCCGTTGCAACAAGATAAATATTTTTTTGCTGTTTTTCTGCCTGTGCAAGGAGCATTTCAGCGATAGAGATGCGCTGTTTCCATTCTTTTACAGAAACCCAACCATTATCAATAATGAGTGCAAGGGGTTGAGACCCGGAAAAGCTTATTGGTTTTTGATTCCAAGTGGGGCGTGCTAGAGCTATGATAACAAGTGCCGCTATGGTTAAACGCAACAAGAGCAACCACCAAGGTGTATGTTTTGCTGTTTCTTGTTGATGAGTTGGTTTGGGTAAGAAGCGAAAAGGAGGAAAAAGCTCTTTACGCGGAGATGGAGGAGTTATCCGCAACAGCCACCAAATGACCGGTAGGAACAAAAGCCCTAGTAACAGAAAGGGAGCAGCAAAACTCAAAGTGCCCTCCTTTTTTGCAATGGAGAGTCGCTCATTGTATTTGCAAGATGAAAAATGGTCTCTGTTAAAGGTTGATCTGTTGTACTAACGTGATAAGACCATCCTTGGCGTGCGCAAAAATTTACCAATTCTTGTCGCCTTGCGTGATATAGTTTACAATAGTTCTTACGAAGATCTTCTGCTTTAGTGGAAACATGTTTCTCTTTCGTTTCAGGATCCAAAAATTCTGTGTGACCTGTGTAGGGAAAGCTTTCTTCTGCGGGATCAGAAATTTCAATTAAATGAGCTGTCACCTGTTTTGTAGTTAAAACGGTTAAATGTTGGATGATTTTTTCAGGATAGTCGAGAAAATCACTCATTATAATGACATGTGAAAAGCGTGTAATCGTTGAAAAATCCGGAAATAAATTTTCATCTGAATGATTTTCTAAAGCAAAGGCTATTCGTTCTACGACATTGGATGTCATTGTGGGGGACATTAAGTTGGGAATAGCAATATGTTCGCCACTGCGTGCAAGAAGGGATGCCAAGGTAAGGGTAAGAATAGTGGCATGATTACCTTTAGAGATTTTAGAAAAGCGCGAACAGTAATGCATTGATGCGCTCTGATCAGGACAAAGCCAAACGGTTTGTGTCGTTTGCCATTCGTGTTCACGGAGATACGTATTTTCATCACGCGCTGAGCGACGCCAATCAATGCGGGTAATGGATTCTCCTTCCATATAGGGACGAAATTGCCAAAAGTTTTCCCCATTACCGCTTTTACGTTGTCTATGCCACCCGGTGATCAATGTATTAGCGATATGACGCGCTTGTAAAAGGAAATATGGCATTTTGCCAGTATCCTTATGCAGTTCATTTGCCAGCGACAATGGAGGCTTTTGTAAAACTTTTTTGCCAAGAGCCATTCAAAGAGCATCTTTCACAAGGTTATTGATAATATCTTTTACGGTTATATCTTCAGCACGGGCAGAAAAATTAAGAGCCATGCGGTGTTGTAATACGGGATAGGCCAATGCTTCAACATCATCAAGTGAAGGAGCTAAGCGTCCATAATAAAGAGCACGGGCGCGAACACAAAGTGAAAGGGCTTGTGATGCCCGTGGACCAGGTCCCCAAGAAACATAAGTATTAGCAAGGCTATTGTCTTTATGAGGGCGAGATGAGCGGACAATTTTTAAAATAGCTTCGATCACACTTTCTGAAAGAGGCATTTTGCGAACGATATTTTGAATTTTTTGCAATTTTTTGCCGGATAAAATTGGTTTTGCATTTGATTTTTTTTCTTTTGTTGTTTCTAAAATAATCCGTCGCTCTGTTGTGAGGTCAGGATAGTCAATATCGATTTGCATCAAAAAGCGATCCAGTTGTGCTTCAGGAAGTGGATAGGTCCCTTCTTGTTCGAGAGGATTTTGCGTTGCAAGAACATGAAAAGGTTGTGGCAAATCATAACGGTTACCTGCAACAGTAACATGATATTCTTGCATAGCTTGTAAAAGGGCTGACTGTGTCCGTGGGGAAGCACGATTGATTTCATCGGCCATGAGAAGTTGCGTAAAAATAGGACCTTGAATGTATCGAAAAGAACGTTTACCGTCTTTATCGGAATCCATAATTTCAGAACCAATAATATCCGATGGCATTAAGTCAGGAGTGAATTGGATGCGTTTTTCATCAAGCCCTAAGACTGTTCCCAATGTTTCAACAAGACGTGTTTTTGCAAGTCCTGGAGCACCGACAAGAAGGGCGTGACCACCAGCGAAAATAGCGATTAAAGCATATTCGATTACCTGATTTTGCCCAAAAATAACTTTGTCAATTTCTTTTTGTAAAATATCCAATTCTTTGTGTGCCGTATCAATATCATCAATAATGACTTGAGCTTCATGATTGATATTGACCTTTTTTATAGAATTGGATGATGGATCATGTTGACTCATATTTCTTCCTTAAGGCGTTTGTCGCAAAAATGGTAATTTTCTCTGCATGATAATGGATATCTTATTGTTTGTAACAGAAAATGAGAAGAAATGAAGTATCATATGCCGTTTTTTTTCATATTCGTATAGAAGAGAAAAGTTTCTTTGGAAGAATAGACGTGCTTTATAAGGGATGTCTTAAAAAATTTGTTTTATGAAGAGAGTTTTTTAAAGCAATGAAGACAACTTTTTTGAAAGGTTAAAGGGTGAATATAAGACAGAACTTCAAACAGGTTGCGTGGTTACAACAAAGTGATATCCAAACACTTCTTCGTGTTTTGTCTGTGGAGGGGGAAGAGGCGCGTATTGTAGGGGGAGCAGTGCGCAATCAACTGCTAGGGCAGCCTATTAGTGATATTGATATTGCAACAACCTGTTTGCCGCAACAGGTTATTGCACGTGTAGAAGAAGCAGGATTTAAAGCTATTCCTACAGGGATTGCTTTTGGTACAATAACAGTAGTTGCTCATTCATGTTCTTATGAGGTTACAACGCTTCGCTGCGATATTGAAACAGATGGTCGTCATGCAAAAGTGGCATTTGGTCGTGATTGGAAAAAAGATGCTGAACGGCGAGATTTTACGATAAATGCGCTTTATTGTGATGCTGCTGGCAACCTTTATGATGATGTGGGAGGTTTGAGTGATATTGCTAGCCGAACAGTTCGTTTTATTGGGGTTGCAGAAGATCGTATTGGCGAAGATTATTTGCGTATTTTACGGTTTTTTCGCTTTTTTGCGTGGTATGGAGCAGGGCGACCTGATGTGCAAGGATTGAAGGCATGTGTTCGTTTAAAACACGGTTTAAAAAAACTTTCTTCTGAACGTATTTGGGCAGAAATGAAAAAGCTTCTTGCGGCGTTTGATCCAACGCGTGCTCTTTTATGGATGCGACAAAGCAGAATTTTGGCACTCATTTTTCCTGAAACAGAACGATGGGGCATTGATGCAATTCACGCATTGGTGAAGACAGAACAGGCTCTTAGTTGGAAAGTTGATCCATTGTTACGGCTAGAAAGCCTTCTTCCTCCTGATCCCATACGTCTTCATGAAATGGCACAGCGCTTGCGTTTTTCTCTTAAGGAAACAACGCGATTAAAAGAATGGGCAGAGTTAGAAATAATAAACCAAAACTGTTCTGATCATTTTGTGCAAAAACTGATTTATTTTCATGGACGACAGCCAGTTTTAGATCAATTATCGTTGTCTGTCGCTGCATCACATCTTGATCATCTGGAAAAAAGTGATGCTTTGCAAAAAGCAGAGGGTTATGTCAAGCTTTATCAATTTGCCCAAAAATGGCAAATTCCAACTTTTCCTATTAATGGTAACGATTTAATAAAGAAAGGTTTTACAAAAGGTGTACTTTTAGGAAAAAAGCTTAAAGAGCTAGAAATGATATGGATTGAAAGCGGATTTTTAATGGATCGTCATGCACTATTAGAAAAAATTGATTTATAATATTTCTGTTTATAAACTCACTGTTGTTTATATTTTTTAAGTCAACATATTAATTTATAATAATCATTATTTATGTGAAATAAGAGTTCACAATATTGTAAGGTTATTTCAAACCTGTTCATATTACATCAATCAAAGTTATTGCCTTACACGTCACAAGTGAGGAAAAATGATTACAGAGAGGAAAAATGTCTCTTATGAATCATCTCAAAGATAAGGATTCTCGAAAATGAGAACGAATAAAGAGAATAGTGGTAGCGGTTTGCACCTTGTATGACCATAAAGAGGGGGATGTTCACTGGATTTTTACTATGAGGAGTATTTAATCATTCATAGGTGGTGATATGAGGTGATATGAAATGGATGTGATGGGCACTAAGAAATGTTTATTTTACCAGCACTTAATTGTTGGAAAATGATAGGCATTATACGCTCTAACTGTTCTTTATATGTTGTATTATTGTTTTTCGTGATAATTTATGTTTTTATAGGTTACAGTTTCTTTCATGATAACCAATTTGGCGTAATGCTTCTCCTGTTGTTATGGCTACGCTCATGGCGAGATTTAGAGAGCGTGCCTGTGGTTGCATGGGAATTTTCAATGTGTAATCGGCCGCTTCATGAACATAATCGGGAACGCCAGCTGTTTCACGACCAAAAAGTAAAACATCATTTCTTTGATAGCATATCTGCGTATAGCATGTTTTTGCTTTTGTACTTAAAAGCAACAGGCGGCGTTTAAAGTGTTTCATGGAGCTTATAAAATGTTGCCAATCAATGTGTCGTTCTAAGGAAGCATATTCGAGATAATCCAATCCTGCGCGTTTGAGATTACGATCCGACAGATTAAAGCCTGCAGGTTCAATAATGTGCACATGTAAACCAAAGCAAGCGCTAAGACGTAAAATCGTTCCAGTATTACCAGCAATATCAGGTTGGAAAAGAGCTATATGAAGTGTCATGTTCTCTGTAATATGATTTTTCTTTCGACTTTGTAAAGAAGCACCACAATTTATTCGAAAAATATGCTTTGAGAAATACATGTTTTTTACGGTTCATTTTTATTCCCTTTAAATTTCAGGGAAAAAGTTATGTATACAGGTCTGTTTGGGATCAGAGAGAAGCTCCCTATTAGGGGCTTCATTTTATTGAGCAATCCATGAAATGAATTGGCTCATTATGTTGAAAAATGGGATATTTAATAAGGTTAGATCATCAATTTTAATTAAAATCAACAAAATATGCTTTTTATGCAAAAACAGAAGCGAAAAAAATACTCATGCAACCAGTTGGAATTGAGGGAGGGAGAGATGCTGTAAATGTGTTAAAGAAATAACCGATAAGCTCAACTTGTTTACTGAGATATGGTCATAACAAGACTATGTTTCTTTCTTTAGAAGTGTTTATTTACATGCTATCTCTGATTTTCACGGGCGGGGGAGTAATTTTGATTGATTAATATGAATAGGTTTGAAATGAAAAAACCTTACGGTGTTTAGGGATTTCATTCACTCCGTAAAACGATGAATTATCATTATAAAACAGTTTTTTGTATAAACCATACAAATGGCAGGAGTTTTTTACGGGGATGTTTTTATGGTTGAGGTAACGGAGTGATCAAGCATTGTATAATGGGAGAGGGTATGGTAAAAGAATGTTTTAGCAAAGTGTCTCTTTAAGTTAAGTCCATGGGTGAGCAAACGAGGCGGGATTTTCTGTTTTTGGTAACAGCTGTTGCAGGGGCAGTTGGAATGGGAGCGGTTGTGTGGCCTTTTATCCGTCAGTTGCGTCCAGATGAAGCTGTTTTGGCATCTTCCTCTGTTGAGGTTGATCTTTCTGGTATTGAAGAGGGGATGTCGGTAACGGTAAAATGGCGAGGACAGCCTGTTGTTATTCGAAATCGTACGGCAAAAGAAATTGCTGATGCGCGCGCTACTGAATTGAGACTTCTAAAAGATCGTCAAGCGCGCAATCCTAATCTTGAAGGTGAAAAGGAAGCAACAGATTTTGCGCGTTCAGCAGGTAAAGGACGTGAAAATTGGCTTATTGTTATTAATCTTTGTACGCATCTAGGCTGTGTAACACTTGGGCAATCGGGTAAATTTGGAGGATGGTTGTGTCCCTGTCATGGGTCTGTTTATGATACTGCTGGAAGAGTGCGGTCAGGTCCAGCTAACTATAATTTGACTATTCCACCTTACCAATTTCTTTCTGATACTTTGCTCAAAATAGGATAAAGTCATGATAAGGTTTCCTCCTTATTGTCCTAAAAGTGCTCTTGTCCGTTGGTTTGATAAGCGTTTTCCTCTTCCTCGTTTTTTTTATAATGCATTTGTGATTTTTCCTGTTCCACGTAATCTTAATTACTTTTACACATTTGGCGGTATTTTAACCATTATGCTTTTATCACAGCTCTTGACTGGTATTGTCTTGGCTATGCATTATGTTCCGGATATTCATTTGGCTTTTGAAACTAGTGAACGATTTCGGCGTGAAGGGCAGTTTGGTTGGCTTTTTCGTCCATGGCATTGTGTAGGCTCTTCGTTTTTTTTTATTGCTGTTTATATCCATTTGGCACGTGGACTTTATTATGGTTCTTATAAAAATATGCGAGAAATGGTATGGGTTACAGGTATTTTTATTTATATCATCATGATGGCAATAGCATTTTTTGGTTCTGTGCTTGTTTGGGGGATGATGTCTATTTCAGCGGCTTCAGTGATTGCAGGGCTTTTAAAAACGATACCTTTGGTGGGGATATGGTTGCATGAGACACTTCTGGGTGGTTATGTCGTAGGACAACCAACGTTGAATCGTTTTTATGTTTTCCATTATGTTTTATCATTTATTTTGCTTCTTTTTGTGGGGCTGCATATTTGGGCAATTCATTGTGTTGGGCAAGGCAATCCAACAGGTCTTGCTATACAATCAGATAAGGAAACAGTTCCATTTTCGCCTTATGCGCTTATCAAAGATATTTTTGCTATTACTGTTTTTCTCATCTTCTTTGCCTGGTTTTTGTTTTATATGCCCGATTATATGGGGCAGGCTGAAAATTATAGTGTGGCAGATCCTTTAAAGGCACCTCTTCGTGTGGTTCCAGAATGGTATTTTTTGCCTTTTTATGCGATGCTTCGTGCTATAACTTTTGATATTGGTATTTTCTCTTCAAACTTTGTTGGTTTTGTTTTATTCGTCAGTTCGATTTGCATTTTAATTTTTGTGCCATGGTTAGACCGCTCTAAAATATGTTCAGCAAGATATCGACCTGTTTATAAAATTTTCTTTTGGGCGTTGGTTATTGATATCGTTTTTCTTGGTTGGTTGGGGTCAAGAGAAATAAGTGACAAAATTCTTTTATGGACACAATTGGCTACGGTTTATTATTTTATATTTTTTTTGGTTATTTTGCCGATTTTGCCAGCGTTTGAAAAAAATTGTTCTCTTCCTTCTTCAATTATGCAAGATTTAAAACAGAAAAAAAAGAGACTATGGTAAATGTCTTTGTCGGGTTGGTTGTTATTGTTGCTATGAGTTTTTCTGCTCAGAGTTTAGCGAGTGATGCCTCTGATCAGGAAGAGGGATTTATTTCTTTTCCTTTACAGGTTCCTAAAAAACAAGAATGGAGTTTTTCAGGTCCATTTGGGCTTTATAATAAGGCGCAATTGAGGCGCGGATTAAAGGTTTATAGACAAGTTTGTTCCAGCTGCCATGGGCTAAAATATGTGGCTTTTCACAATTTAAAAGATCTTGGGTATGATCAAGAACAGATCAAAGCTTTGGCGGAGCAATATGAAGTGCGCGATGGTCCTAATCGAGAAGGAAAATTTTTTAAACGTGCTGGGATTGCAACGGATTATTTTCCTTCTCCCTTTTCACATGAAGAAGAAGCAAGATTTATTTTGAATAGTGCTTATCCTCCAGATTTGTCATTGATGGTACGTGCACGTGGGGTATCTTTGCCGTTTCCTGCTTTAATTACTGATGTATTGACTCATTATGATACAGCTGGTCCAGATTATATTACGGCTCTTTTAACAGGATATCAGAAGGCACCGAAGGAGATAAAAATTGCGAATGGTTATTGGTATAATCCTTATTTTATTGCCGGTAATTCTTTAACTATGGCTCCTCCTTTGAGTGATGGTATGGTTTCTTATGAAGATGGGACCCCAGAAATCATTGAACATTATGCGCGCGATGTTTCTGCTTTTTTGATGTGGGCTGCCGATCCTCATATGGAAATTCGTAAAAAAACCGGTTTTCGTGTTATTTTATTTTTAATCATTTTTGCAGGGTTTGTTTATATTTTAAAAAATCGTATTTGGTGTGGTTTAGAAGAAGAATTAGAGAAAGAAATAAAAGACGAAATAAAGAGAAAAGGGTAAAGCGACAAGGCTCAAAAGAGTATAGAGTATAAAGAGCATAAGGAACAAATCTTTTTATGATGCATTGAGGTTTTATAAAGTAAAAGCAAAGTAAAAATGGAGATGTTAAAATGAAAAAAATTGCATGTACTACTCTTATGTCAATTTTGATGGTTTCTAGTACTTATGCTCAGTCTTTTGAAGTGCCTTCAAAACCTGAAATGATCTCTTCGACGGGTATTGTACAGGTAGGGATAGATAAGTCTGTGCGTTATGTGACACCTTTAGCAACGGATTTTGTTGCTTCCAGTCTTATAGGCGCCAATGTATATAATATAGAAGATGAAAATATTGGTGAAGTAAAAGATATTATTTTACGTGAAAATAATATTGCAGGATTTGTTATTGCTGTTGGTGGTTTTCTTGGCATAGGCGAGAGTTATGTGGTCGTTTCTCCAGAAACAATCCAGATGACAAATGATTATGGTAAATGGAAACTCATTACAAATGCGACAAAAGATTCTTTAAAGAACGCTCCAACATTTAAATACGAAGGGCGTTGGACACGCTAATTTTATATTTCTATTCTTTAATGGATCAAGCTGTTGCTATCACAATCATATGCTAGCAACAGTTTTTTTGTTCTAAAAACTCTTGAGAATTTTTGCGACAAGATTCCAAGGAGCTATTACCAAAGTTTTCAAGATAAACTATTAAGACAGAGTGAAGATTTAAGTATTATGTTTAAATAACATGATATCGCCATCTTGCACAATGTATTCCTTTCCTTCATCGCGGGCTTTTCCTGCTTCCTTTGCACCGCTTTCTCCACCCAAAGCAATATAGTCATTATAGCTGATGGTTTGGGCACGAATGAAACCGCGCTCAAAATCTGAATGAATAACACCAGCTGCTTGGGGAGCTTTTGTACCACGCGTAATTGTCCATGCTCGTGTTTCCTTAGGCCCACAGGTGAAGTAAGTAATGAGATCAAGTAAATGGTAACCAGCGCGAATGAGGCGATTGAGACTCGGTTCAAAGAGTCCTAGAGCATTGAGATATTCTGATGCTTCAGCATCACTCAGTTGTGTAATTTCCGCTTCGATAGAAGCAGAGATGATAATGCTTTGCGCATTTTGCTCTGTTGCCATTTTTTCAACTGTTTGGGTAAAGCTATTTCCATGAGCGGCGTCATTTTCGCTTACATTACAAACATAAAGTACAGGCTTGGAGGTTAAAAGATTCAAACTCTTAAGAATGTGGTGTTCATCGGAAGAAATATCTTTGAGTAATAACCGGACAGGGTTTCCCTGTTGCAGTATGTTTAATGCTTTTTCCATAATAGGTAAAATTGTGAGAGCTTCTTTGTCTTTTCCGGTTGCTCGTTTACGGATTTGTATGATTCGTCTCTCAAGACTTTCAAGATCCGCAAGCATGAGTTCGGTTTCAACCGTTGTCGCATCACAAACAGGATCAATACGTCCTTCTACATGGGTAATATCTTCATTTTGAAAACAGCGTAAAACGTGGACAATGGCATCGACTTCGCGAATATTGGCTAAAAACTTGTTTCCTAAACCTTCACCTTTTGAAGCTCCTCGCACAAGCCCCGCAATATCGACGAAGTTAATGCGTGTAGGAATCATTTCTTTTGAACCAGCGATTGATGCAATTTTTTCCATTCGTAAATCTGGAACAGCAACTTCACCGGTATTGGGTTCAATGGTACAAAAAGGATAATTGGCAGCCTGTGCAGTGGCTGTTTTTGTTAATGCATTAAAAAGAGTTGATTTCCCGACATTAGGTAATCCGACAATACCGCATTTAAAGCCCATGAGAGTCTTTCTTTTCTATTGATTTTATGGTCAAGATAAAGCTTCCTTTTTATAGCATATTTTCAGAAGAGTTATAGTCCTTGTCTTGCGATAAGTGAGAAAAAAGTCTAAAGTAGTAGGTATCTACTTTTTTACCTTAGTTCTTCTTACCTTATTGTTCTCCTTAGTTACAAGGATAAGAAAACTTCGAATTAATGTTAATATTGTGCTAAGTTTTTCATGGTATGCAAATCTGCATAAATAATTAATCGGAGAAAATAGAAGAGTGTTATCTCGTTGTGCCTTTTTAATTGCAGCACTTTTGGCTTTGGCTGGATGTGCTACACGTCAGTCAGATATGTCATCGGTACCTTTTCAACAAGTTCGATACATTCCACCAGAAATACAGGCTTTGTATGGTCCTGTAACGAATGAGACCTATTCGTTACCTGCTGTTGATCTTGCGACAATTGATCCAAAATATTGGCGACAAGAGGTGATTTATTATACATCTTATGCGCCTGGAACATTGGTTATCGATACGCAAGAGTGTTTTCTTTACCTTATTGGTGAAAATGGAAAAGCTTTGCGTTATGGGATTGGTGTCGGTAAAGAAGGCCTAGCATTTGAAGGTGAGGGGGTTATACAGCGCAAGCGTCGGTGGCCAAATTGGGCTCCTACTGCAGCTATGATGGCTCGAGAACCAGAACGTTATGGTCATCTTGGGAAAGGAATGCCACCAGGGCCCGATAATCCATTAGGTGCGCGGGCACTTTATTTGTTCAAAAATGGGAAAGATACACTTTTCCGTATTCATGGCTCACATGAATCGTGGTCAATTGGGCGTGCTATTTCAAGTGGGTGTATCCGTTTGCTTAATCAAGATATTATCGATCTTTATGATCGTGTTCCCGTTGGTTCGCGTGTTGTGGTATTGCAAAACAATAGGAGTATTCCTACAGTTTATAATCAACAATCAAATGGTTACGATCCGCTACAGTCGACCATTCAGCCAAATGATTTTTTTTAATTTAGGGGAGAAGATTGGAGAGAGCCGTTTGAGTATTTTGGTTTGCTGTTCAATCTTCTCTTTCTCTCAAAAGAGAATAAAAGAGAATATAAGCCTTTCTTTTTCAAAGGTGTATACAAGCTTGTATTCTGTTCTATTTTCTAGCTTCTCACGTTGCCAACAGATTTTGCCTTAAGTTTATAAGAGGATTTTTTTAAGAGTTCTTATTCATATTCTTCACGCGACTGGGACACGCAAGCCAATGGTTCTGATTGTTTTTTATCGTTTGTGAAACTTCATTCATAAAGAGGGATTTATCATCTTTTATAAGGAGAGCGATATTTTTTGCGATTGTCTCTAAGAGAGGGGATAACCATTCTTGATCAGATTTGGTAAAATTTCCCAGGACATGCTGATGAACAAGTTCTTTGCTTCCAGGATGACCAATTCCTATGCGTATACGACAATAGTCAGTACCACAATGGGCATCAATAGACTTAATGCCATTATGCCCATTATTTCCTCCACCAATTTTTATACGAACTTTCCCCGGTGACAGGTCTAGCTCATCATAAATGATGATCAAATTCTTTAAATCTAATTTATAAAATCGCAAAGCTTCACCGATAGCTTGACCAGAAAGATTCATGAAAGTTTGTGGTTTTATAAGAAAAATTTTCTCATTATTTATGAAACCATTGGAGATTTCTGCTTGAAACTTCTTTGACCATGGAGAAAAAAAGAAGGACTGATAAATGGCATCAACAGCCATAAAACCGATGTTATGGCGGTTATTTTGATATTGTAAACCAGGATTGCCAAGACCAGCAATAAGCCACATGTGTATCTTCAGTCAAAGTATGAGTAAGGGTAATGTCTCATAAATTAAGGCGGAAAAAATTCCCGCCTTTTGAGTTTTATGAAGTTTCCGTGTCTTCTTCATCATTTTCTTGTTCAGAAGTTTCATCGCTGACATCCATGCCAGCAGGAGCTGCAATGGTTGCAATGGTAAAGTCTCGATCTTGGATGATGGGAGTCACATCTTTTGGCAGTTGCACTGCTGAAATGTGAATAGAATCACCAATAGAGTAGCTGGAGAGATCAATTTCAATAGCTTCAGGAATAGCACTTGCTGGAGCTGTACATTCAATTTCGTGCCGAACAATATTGAGGACACCACCCTTTTTAAGTCCAGGTGCCGTATCTTCATTGAGGAAGTGGACAGGAATATTCACTTCTACAACGGATTTTGCTGAGATGCGCAAAAAGTCTACATGGAGGGGAAAGTCACGCACGGGATCTAATTGATAATCTTTTGGCAAAACCATAATTTTTTGCTTGTCAAGAATAATCGTTGCAATGGTGGTACGAAAGCCACCGGCATGAATTTTGTAGAAAATTTCTTTATAGGGAACTGTTATTGCCAAGGGTGGTTGTTTTTCACCATAAATGACAGCAGGAATAAGACCGTTGCGGCGAAGTTCACGGGAGGACCCCTTACCAACCCGCTCGCGTTTTTCGGCCTTAAGAGTGTAGCTTTTGCTCATAATTTAAGTCCTTTTTACATGATTGGAGATCCTTCAAAAACAGTAATAGTTTTTGCATGGATATGAAGATATGCGCTAACCAACAGCGATCACTCCATTCTGCGTTGCCTCCAAGGGTGTCTACGCAGAAGTTTGTTCTATAGTTCAAACTATTCATAGATGCAAGAGTTGTGGGAAAAATCGATGATTTCTACCGTTAAAAAGGAGGAAATGTTACAAATTACGGTGTGGATGGAGAATCAACCAATATGTGCTGGCGCTGATATGTTCAAAATCAAACACTGGAGATGTTATGAAGGTTGAGATTGCCTTGGGTGAGATGTCAGAGAGTCGTGCTTTGCATAAATCGATGCCAGCACTTCTTGACTTGGAAGAATTATTGGCGACACGTCTTCTTGTACAAGGTAATTCCGGTTCAGGAAAATCACATCTTTTACGCCGTCTTTTGGAGCAAAGTGCTAAGTGGGTGCAGCATTGTGTAATTGATCCAGAAGGCGATTTTGTAACTTTGGCAGATAAATTTGGTCATGTTATTGTAGAGGCTCAACGTAGTGAATTAGAATTGACTCGTATTGCCCATCGCATTCGACAACATCGAGTTTCAGTGGTATTTAATCTTGAAGGCTTGGATACTGAACAACAGATGCGTGCTGTAGGGGCTTTCCTTGGGGCACTGTTTGATGTAGAACGTGATTATTGGTATCCTATGCTTGTCGTTGTCGATGAAGCACAATTGTTTGCTCCAACTGCAGCAGGAGAAGTTTCTGATGAAGCGCGTAAAATTTCTTTGAGCGCTATGACCAATCTTATGTGTCGAGGACGTAAACGTGGTCTTGCTGGTGTTATTGCGACACAACGTTTGGCTAAGCTTGCCAAAAATGTTGCTGCGGAAGCTTCAAACTTTTTAATAGGGCGGACTTTTTTAGATATTGATATGGTGCGCGCTGCTGATCTCTTGGGAATGGAGCGTCGTCAAGCGGAAATGTTTAGAGATCTTGAACGGGGAAATTTTATAGCTTTAGGACCTGCTTTATCACGACGTCCCTTACCAATCATTATCGGTTCTGTTGAAACTTTGGCACGCTCTTCTAGCCCTAAATTAATGCCACTTCCAACAGAGCGGGATGATGTGCAAGAGCTCGTTTTTACTGCTTCACCAGAGGAAATTTTAACGCCATTTAAACAAACACGAGAGCCGATGAGGGAAAAGTCAATGCACGAGATGTTAGAGGAGGTAGTGCATAAAAAACAAGAGTTGTTGGAAGAAAACCCGAGTTTATTTCCTGAACTTTCTGATGTTGAGCGTGACGGCCAAGCAGAACATATTATTCGGGAGATTCTTGAGGATTCTGAGGCTTTTTATCGTTCAACAGCGGTGCTTTATCAAGATTTTTCAGTTCGTTGCCGTATCCATGGTATGTCAAAGGTTCCTTTTAATCTTTCACAATTTCGGCGTAAATTGGCTATTGCTCAGGCTTTTGTTGATGAACAAACGGCTGTCAGTGAACATTGGAAACATATTTTGCAGATATCAGAAAGTTTGGAAGAAGATGTTCAAGGAGTCTTCTTGAACGTGGCACAGGCCGCATTAGGGGGAAAATCATGTCCATCTGATGCATTTTTAGCACGTCTTTATGGGACTCATTCTTTAAGCCGTGTACGCCGACTTTTAACCTACTTTGAAGAGCGTGGACTTATTGTTATTCACACGCATTTTAGTGGTCAACGTATTGTTGCATTTCCTGATCTTGGTGTTGAAACAGCACCAGGAGACCCCAAGGAACCACTTTAACCAAATAAGCTGGAAACCGATTGTTCTGCTGCTGTCCTTGCTATTGCTTCTCCCATAAGGTCGGCAATGGGCAAAACACGAATATTATGGGTTTTCTCAATAGCTTGTGTTGGCATAATTGAATCTGTAATAACCAATTCTTTCATCTCTGAATTGGCAATTCGCTCGATTGCATTACCAGAAAGAACACCGTGCGTGATATAAGCTGTGACACTATTGGCACCATGTTTAAGCAGAGCACTTGCTGCATTGCATAAAGTTCCACCTGAATCAACAATATCATCAAGCAAAAGGCAATCTTTTCCCGATACATCTCCAATGATATTCATAACTTCTGATTCACCGGGGCTTTCGCGACGTTTATCCACAATAGCGAGCAAACTGTTCAAGCGCTTGGCGAGTGCGCGCGCGCGCACCACACCACCCACATCAGGTGAAACAACGATAACATTTTCAAGAGAATAATGCACTTTGACATCGCGAGAAATGACAGGAACAGCATAGAGATTATCCGTAGGGATATCAAAAAAACCTTGAATTTGTCCTGCATGAAGGTCCAATGTTAAAACACGATGGGCCCCTGCTTCAGTAATGAGGTTGGCAACAAGTTTTGCAGAAATAGGAGTTCGTGGTCCTGGTTTTCTATCTTGGCGGGCATAGCCAAAATAGGGGATAACAGCTGTAATACGACGCGCAGAAGAACGACGAAGGGCATCAATCATGATGAGTAATTCCATCAAATGATCATTTGCGGGATAGGATGTAGATTGCAAAACAAAAACATCTTGTCCACGTACATTTTCATGCAGTTCTACGAAAATTTCTTGATCAGCAAAGCGCTTTACAGTTGCTTTGCCTAAGGGGATGTTCAAATAATTTGCAACATCTTCAGCTAGGCGTGGATTAGAATTTCCGCAGAAAAGTTTCATAGTAGAACCTCTGAATCATCATGGTGGGAATGCGACACGGTTTTTAATTTCTTTTTATTAAATTGCAAGAGAACAATTACAAAAGCCTTACAATTTTATTGATTATTATTAAAGAGCTATGCAGTATGTTTTCTCTTTTTCCAAAAGTTTGTTACTTTTAGAGCAAAGTTTTTTCTCCATGCGGCAAAGAAATACATATTGATTAAGCTTTTTAGTTATTACTTTATAAAAATACTTTCAATATGGGGAATGTTTCATATTTAAGATGAATGAAGGGGAATAATAAAAAGAAGTATCATCTTGCCTTCAATCATTATAACTAAACATTGAAAATGATCATAGCGAAGGCTATCATATTTTATGGGCTGCTAGATAATTTCGTGAAAAAAGCAAAGTACAATGGGATTTATTTTTACATTTGGGTAAAAAGTTTAGTTTTGCAGTTTTGGTATTGTTCTCAAGCATAAAGGGGCTCATCTTTTGTTTTTCAGCATAATAGCAGAAATCTGCCGTCCGTAATCGGGTTCGTTGCGGTGTATTGCACGGCGATAGGAGAAAAAACGCTGTTCATCTTGATAGGTACAAAGCTCTACACAAGAAGCATTAACACCTGCTTCTTTGAGTTGGTTTATAATAAATGCCCATAGATTAAAATAAAAGCGATTTATTTTGTCTGTTTTTAAAAAATATTTTTGGTATTTGCTGTGGTAATCAATAAATTGGTCGTAAAATTCATTTGTTACTTCATAGTGATAGGGGCCAATACAAGGTCCAAGGACTGCTGTTATTGATTGTCTTTTGGCTCCTTGTTTTTCCATAACAGCAATTGTTTTCTCGATAATTCCATTTAAGCTTCCACGCCAGCCAGCATGAGTTGCAGCGATGACTCTAGCTTGTGGATCAGCAAACAGAATGGGGCCGCAATCTGCTGTAAGAACCCCAATAACGAGTTCTGGGGTGGTTGTAACCAGAGCATCAGCTTGAGGAGGTGCACCGATAGTTGCTTGATGAGCTACGACAACGTTACAGGAGTGTATTTGATTAACTGTGACTAAATTTTGCGCTTCAATAGAAAAATAATTGGCAATCAAAAGACGATTCTGTACAATATATTCAAGTTGATCATTTGAACCTTTCCCAACATTAAGACTATGATAAAGATTTTTTGAAACACCACCTTGACGTGTAAAAAATCCATGTTTTATTCCATGGGGGTGTAAAGTAGAAAGATTTTTTGCAAGAATGGGATGAGGGATAGATTTCATAAAAGTTCCTTATGGAGATTATTTAAAGTGAGGATGGAGATGTTCATATTTGTCAATGAATATTTCAGATAATGATGTGCTTATTGACAAAAGCGCCGATCACTAAAATTGGGGAGGTATGGAGATATTTTTATCACTGAAATGTAAAACTTTAAATAATTTTCCCATCTGATCTGGACCAGCGAGCCGTTCGATGTCTTGGCGGATTTTGTCTTGCAAAGGAGCACTTTTGCCAACTCCAAGCTGGTTTGCGCGCTCCAGTAGCCCCATTTTAAAAAGAAATTCTCCTTGCTCTAAGATTTCAGCAAAACAGCCCTGTTCAAGAGCTATGTTTTTTAAAAAAGAAAAATCAACATGGGATGTTAAATCATGTTCACCAGGGGCATCAAAAACATCACGAAATCTATGTTTTGAGAGTGCTTGCAAGGTATCGCCAAAGGCAAGTTCACAAACACCATAGTCGATAAGTAAAGCAGAACCCGTCACTTGCACTAAATGGTGGCTGATTTGTTGCATGAATTGATGCCGTAAGGGGGCATGTTCAAAAATTGTTCCGTCAGGCACTTTAGAACAATAGGTTTGTAGACAAGAAGAGGGAAGTTTATGCGGGGCAGCAATAAAGATGAAATCTCCATTTTGATTGACTGTAATGCGGCGCTCTTTCCATTCTCCATTGATTTTAATATATTGGTTGATAGGGAGTGTATCGAGAAATTCATTAGCAATGAGGAAGAGAGGTTTTGAAGGAATTTGATTAAAATTTTCAATGCTATGGATTTGTTTTTGATAAGAGCAAAGGCGCTTTTTTTGTTCTTTTGCAAGTTTTTTGCTTATTTCGATCAGAAAAATTTCAGCAGCATTAAATGCTCTTGTAGAAAGCTTTTGGATAGTTCGCAAAATGTCATCCATCAAAGTTCCACGTCCTGGACCTATCTCAGCAAGGATAAAAGGATGAGGATAACCTTGAGCTTTCCAGCTTGCAAGAGTCCAAATGCCAATCATTTCTCCAAATAATTGGCTTATTTCAGGTGCTGTAATGAAATCACCAGCACGTCCGAAAGGTGTTTGTGTTTGATAATAACCAAATTGAGGATCTGTAAGTGCCAACGTCATATATTGGCTAACAGTGATTGGTCCATTAAGGACAATAATTTCTTTAATTTTTTCTTTGAGATTGGCCATTTTCTGTCGGTTTATATTTAAAGGCGTGGAGAAGAAGATAAAACCCTACAAGAAGCATGGGAAGAGATAAAGCCATGCCATAGGTAAAACCAGTAGAATGGAAAAGAGTCGAAAACCATTCTGGATCTTCTTGAGGCGCACGGTAAATTTCAGAAATGCTGCGTGTTACTGCGTAGCCTATAATAAATGTTCCTGATACAGTACCGGGACGTTTTAATGCTTTGAACCCAAAAATAAGAAGACACAGGATGATGAAGAGAAGAAATCCTTCCATAAATGCTTCGTAAAGCTGGCTTGGATGGCGCGGTAAATAGTAAGGATCGAGAGGAAAACAAACAGCCCAAGGACGTGTAGTAATATTACCCCATAATTCTTGGTTAATGAAGTTGCAGATTCGTACAATGCCGATACCAATAGGAGCACCTGCAGCAATGATATCAAACATGGCTCGTATGTTAATATGATTTTTACGGGCAAACCAGATCATAGCAATGATAATACCAATAAGTCCGCCATGAAAGGACATTCCCCCATCCCATACGGCAATAATAGCACTTGGATGATTAAAATAGTAAATGGGATCCCATACAAGAACTTGTCCTAAACGCCCTCCGACAACAACACTTATGGCAGACCAGACAACAAAATCTCCGATCTTTTCTTTATCCATAGGAGGATAGTTTCTATACCATAGAGATGTTTCTTTTAATAATTTTTGCGCATACCACCAAGCAAAAAGAATACCCAGCACGTAACCAAGTCCATACCAATGAAGTGTTATGGGACCTAGCTGGATAATAACAGGATCAAGAAAAGACGGAAAAGCAATGGCTGGACAAGACAAATTGTTCATGAGTTAAGCATCTTACATTATACGAGATGAATATGAAGTGACTCTGATGATCAGAAATGACAGATGAATACACAATGGTCAAGTCAGTAGGGAGGCTAGTCAGAAAGGGGGGTAGATTTCCACTGATTTATCGCGGTAAAAAATATGGTGATAAAAGGAATATTAAAAAATCTTAAACAAAATCATTATGAAAAATCTGCACAGTATGTAAAATATAGAGTAAAAGGAACAAATTACAGTATCTAAATGTTATGAGAATACGCTATTATGAGAATACGCTATAATGCGTGCGTCAATAATTAAAATTTAAGGAAAAAGGTTATGCGTAATGGATCAAATCGTATTCTTGATGAATTAGCAAAATTAGCAACGGATGCTGCTGACGTTGCGCAAGGCATACGACGTGAAGCTGGAACAGCTTTTCGTGTGCAGGCTGAAAAGATAGCAAACAAACTTGATCTTGTTTCTCGCGAAGAGTTTGAGACTTTTAAGGAGATGGTGCTGAAAATCCATGCTGATAACGCTGATTTGAAAAGACGCCTTGATGATTTAAAAAAAGATGATTAAAAAAACGCAGACACAAAAAAGTAAAATAGTTTAAAAAAAAGAATCTTCAAAAAAATATCCCCAATTTTTCAATATGATGCGTGAAACTAAAAAATGCTTAATCTTGAGTCTGTTAGAGCGGAGCATTTGTTTATTTTTGATTTTTTTTGGGGGTAAAATACATTTTTTTGAATCAGGGGGGCTGGCGCTATGAAATTGTATCAATACACTGAAAAGACTTGATGATTCGTTTTATGACTATCAGGTTGCCCTAAACAGCGCGATTGTGTTCTGGGTGTTTGTGTACTGTCGATGTTTTTATGTGTATTTGTTTGGTGTAAAGGTTCTGATTGTAGCAAAATGTTGTTACAGTTTAGACGGTTTATATTCTGTTGACAATGTTTTAAGATGATTGAGGATTGTGATGAGGCTTGCATTTTGCGCCACAGAAAGAAAAGAGCACCCTGTCGACTTTATCGAACAGATTGCCTGTGAATATGATTGGTCGTTTGAGCGGTATGCAGAAGATGAAATTAGCGTTTGTGTGGAAGGAAAACGCGCAAACTATCGTCTTGCTTTTTCATGGATGGAAGAGCATGAAGCACTTCATTTAGCTTGTTCGTTTGATCTTTCTATTAAAAATGCTCGAACAGCTGAAATACAGCGCTTATTGCTAGCAATTAATGAAAAGTTGTTGTTGGGACATTTTGATTACTGGCAAAGAAATAATTCAGTTATTTATCGACAAGGTCTTCTTTTGGCTGGTGGGATGCATCCATCTCATATACAGGTTGAAACATTATTGATACATGCACTTAAAGCCTGTGAAAGCCATTATGTTGCATTTCAGATGGTTGCTTTGTCGGGAGAAAGTGCTTACAAGGCACTGCAGTACACTTTGTTTGAAACTGTAGGGAATGCCTAAAATATACAGTTTGTTATTTTTACAGACGGTTTGCTGAAATATTGCTCATAGGGGGATATCAAGAATAGCGCGCAATCCCCCGAGTGGGCTCTCATCTAATTGTATATTGCCACCATGGCTGCGTGCTATGTCTTGAGCAATAGAAAGACCAAGCCCTGTTCCACTTGCATCTTGATTTCGCGCTTTATCAAGTCGAAAGAATGGCTTAAAAACTTCTGTGCGCATATTTTTATGAATTCCAGGTCCATTATCATCGATTATCAATATAAAAGATTCTTGTTGAGAGTTAGCGGTTAGTTTAACGGTCGTGCCGTAACAAAATGCATTTGATACAAGATTGCTGACCAAGCGTGTAAAAGCACGGGGACGTACTTGTATTTCTGTAGGACCTTCAATAGTGTAAGAAAATTGACGTTTGTGAAGATGAGCATCGGCGGAGAATTTTTTCATAAGAGCATTTAAATCAAAAGTCTTGACACTTTCACTTCCTTCACCACGAGCAAAAGCAAGATAATCTTCTAACATATTTTGCATGTCACTTACATCTTGCTCAAGCGGTTTAATATCAAAGCCAGTATTTGCTAATGCTAGCTGAAGTTTAAAACGTGTAAGAATGGTTCTTAAATCATGACTTACTCCTGAGAGCATCATGGTGCGTTGTTCGATTTGGCGTTCAATACGTTCTCGCATACGTAAAAAAGCGATGCCTGCACGACGGACTTCATCAGCTCCTTGTGGTTGAAATCCTTTTGGTAAAGGACGACCGCGTCCAAAGCTTTCTGCTGCTTCAGCCAATTGTTGAATCGGTTTGATTTGATTGCGTAAAAAGTAAATTGCTATCAGCAATAAAACAAGAGCTGTTCCTACCATCCAGCTTAAAAAAATAGCAGTATTGGAAGCATAGGCTTGGCTGCGTGGAGCAAAGACGCGTAAGATGTTGTGACCAAGGTGGATACGGATTTCAACAAGATCAGAATCTCCTACGGTATCAATCCAGAAGGGACGGTTAATTTGGCGGGTGATTTCTTCACTTAAAAAATAGTCAAGAATTGCAAAAAATGGCTTAGGTCCTGGAGGGGGTAAGGAGGTAGGAGATAGAATAGAAATATTTAATCCCATACGTTGTTGTGCAATACGCTTGATATCTTCATAGTTATCTTGTTGGGGATATGTTTCAAGAATATCAATAATGGCTGAAATATCATGCACGACAGCCGTTGAAAGACGCTCGGTTACCATTTGCCAATGTCGTTCCATAAAGACATAAGCAATGACCGTTTGCAGAAGCACCATGGGAGCGATGATAATGATCAAAGAGCGAGCATAAAGCCGTTTAGGCATTTTTTTCGTTAACCATCGAAGAAAAAATCTTAAAGGTTTGATCATTCTTGTGCCTATTCAATAGAGAGTTTATACCCTATTCCTCGCACGGTTTGGAGCCATATAGGCAGTGCTGGGTTTTTTTCGATTTTACGACGAAGGCGGTTGATCTGCACATCAATGGCACGTTCACTTATATTGCTGTCATCGGTCGCGAATTTATGGCGCGGAATTGTATCGCCTGCATTTTCGGCAAACATGACCATCATTTCTTGTTCTTTATCTGTTAATTTAATAATTTCTCCTCCTTTTTTGAGTTCGCGTCGTGAAATTGAAAATATATAAGGACCAAAAACTATTTGCTCAATTTTGGGTTGGTGAGGGGGAAAACCACGTCGTAAAATGGCGTTGATGCGAAGGAGAAGTTCACGAGGGTCAAACGGCTTAGCCAGATAATCATCTGCCCCTGCTTCTAATCCACGGATACGATTGTCTATTTCTGATAAAGCTGTTAACATGAAGATAGGGACATCTTTTGTTTGGCGGAGTGAATGAGTGAGATCAATACCGTTTTCGCCAGGCATCATGACATCAACAATAAGAAGATCAAAATCTAAACTTGCCAACAGTCGTCTTGCTTCATTCGCATTGGCTGAAACTGAAACACGAAATCCATTTTTAATGAGAAACTGAAATAAAAGATTGCGAATACGTGTATCGTCATCAATCACAAGAAGGTGAGGGGCATCGTCACACAAAACTTGAACGTGATTGCTCATTCTTAAAAAAACCTTGATAAAAATTTAGTTTACACAAAATGCAAGTTTACATAAGTTGTATAAAGCTGTCGAGCAGCACCTTTACCTTAAAAGAGAGAAAGTTTTATTTATAAATTTAAAAAAGTTATTTTTGAAAAGGATATTATGGGTAGTCTTAATATACATATTATTCCAGTTACAACATTCCAACAAAATTGTACTTTGCTTTTTGATAGTGAATGTAAAACGGGGGTTCTCGTTGATCCTGGTGGTGATTGGCCGCGGATTCAAGACGTAATCGAAAAGAATGGTGTTATCGTTGAGGCTATTTGGATAACACATGGTCATTTTGATCATGTAGGAGCAGCAATGCAAGTGAAAGAAGCGCTTAATGTAAAAATTATTGGTTCACATCGCGATGATAAGCCTGTGATGGATGCCGTGAGCGAAAGCGCAAAAAATTATGGTATCACTGATGCTTGCATCTGTATTCCTGACCAATGGTTAGAAGATGGTGAGTGCGTTCATTTTGCTGGACATGTGTTTAAGGTTTTTCACACCCCAGGACATTCCCCTGGTCATGTTATTTATTTCAATGAAAAAGAGCGCTTAGCCCTCTTGGGTGATGTTCTCTTTCGTGGTTCTATTGGACGTACGGACTTCCCCTTCTGTTCCCATGAAAAATTGATGCAATCCCTTCGAGAAAAAGTTTTACCTTTAGGCGATGATGTTTGTTTTATCTGTGGGCATGGTCCCAAAAGTAGCATAGGCTATGAGCGACAAAATAATCCTTTTCTTCAAGATTTTAATATATGAGCAAATAAAAAACGCTTTGAAGCGTTTTTTTGCCATTTAAAACTTTTTTAGTAGGACGGAACAGAAGTTAATTTATTGGGGCATAACAAATGTGTTCCAAACCATTACGGTCTCGAAAGGTCCCTGTTTTAGGGTTGAAAGAACGGTATTTTTTCTTGCAATATTGAAGCCAATCAGATTCTAATGATTGTTGTACTGGCTCATATTCCACCGTTTGCGGAGCTTCATAAATTATCTGTTCTTGTGGAACCTGTTGATATACAATTTGATGCTGTGGTGCGGTTTGATAAACAACTTGTGGTTGTTCTGATTTTTTAAAAATTTTGCCGAGAAGTGCACCTGCTGCAAGAGCAAGAATGCCCATTGCTAAAGCTTCTCCTGAGTTATTTATATTAATACTACTGTGTTTTGTCTTTTTGCGCTCGACATAATGATATGTCTTGTGTTCAACATGATGGTGTTGTTGTGCTCCCCATTTATGGCTAACATAATGACGCTTGTGGGGATTATCAAAAGAGTGATGTTCACTATGAGAAAAATGGGAGCTAAAATTGTGAGACGGTAAACCAGCCTCCCTTCTCATGTCATAGTTATGATACCATGCCATATCCGCAAGCGTTGGATCTAATGGCATCAAAACGGTTACAGTAGACATTGCTGATAATACCGCTAATCTGATCACTTTTTTCATAATGATGCTCCTTGTGTAAATTTGTATTTTTCACATCCTACACGTGTCAAACTGAATAGAGCCTGAACAATTTTGGACTTTATTGTGACAAAAAAATAAAAATTCATTTAGTTAAAACTATTATCAATACAATAAAATAAAATCATGACAGAATTTTGATTTCAATTAATGTACTCTTTTTAAGGTTAATTAAGCAGCTTGTATTTAGAGCACCAGATTTTTTACTATTGGTTATAAATTATTTATTGATGAGTACTTTTTTATTGCTTGATACAATATGAATTGAACAATAGGTGTATGAACAAAAGTTATCGTTTTTTATTATAGGCTTATGGTGCTAAGATAGAACCTTATTTGTGTGATTGAATACAGTCCTGTTTGACTACTCTCTTGTGAGGCTAAATATTGAGTTCGATATCATATTATAACTGTATAAATATAATATATTGCGGGAACTTTTTTTGATATATGGGAAACATTTTTGTTGGGATATGGCTGTTAGTTTGACAGTATTGACATGACAAAATGCATTTGACACAAGATTGCTGATGAGACGCGTGAAGGCACGTGGGCGTGCTTGTATTTGTGTAGGGCTTTCAATGGTGTAGGAAAATTGACGTTTGTGAAGATGCGCATCGGTAGAGAATTTTTGCATAAGAGCATTTAAATCAAAAGTTTTAACATACTCACTTTCTTCACTACGGGCAAAAGCAAGGTAATCTTCTAACATATTTTGCATGTCGCTCACATCTTGTTCAAGCGGCTTGATATCAAAGTCAGTATTTGCTAATGTTTGCTGAAGTTTAAAACGGGTGAGAATGGTTCTTAAATCATGGCTTACACCCGAAAGCATCGTGGTGCGTTGTTCGATATAGTTAGAAGATGGTGAGTGTGTGTATTTTGCTGGACATGAGTTTAGGGTTTTACATACACTGGGGCATTCCCCTGGTCATGTTCTTTATTTCAATGAAAAAGAGCGCTTAGCCCTCTTGGGTGATGTTCTCTTTCGTGGTTCTATTGGACGTACGGACTTCCCCTTCTGTTCTTATGAAAAATTGATGCAATCCCTTCGAGAAAAAGTTTTACCCTTAGGCGATGATGTTTGTTTTATCTGTGGGCATGGTCCCAAAAGTAGCATAGGCTATGAGCGCCAAAATAATCCTTTTCTTCAAGATTTTAATATATGAGCAAATAAAAAACGCTTTGAAGCGTTTTTTTGTGCCATTTAAGACTTTTTAGTAGGACGGAACAGAAGTTAATTTATTGGGGCATAACAAATGTGTTCCAAACCATTACGGTCTCGAAAGGTCCCTGTTTTAGGGTTAAAGGAACGGTATTTTTTCTTGCAATAGTTAAGCCAATCAGATTCTAATGATTGCTGGAGTGGCTCATATGCCACTGTTTGCTGCACTTGATAAACTCTTTGATTTTGCGGAACTTTTTGATAAATTACCTGATTTTGTGGTACTATTTGATAAACCACTTGTGGCTGTTCTGGTTTTTTTAAAATTGTACCAAGAATCGTACCTGTTGCAAGACCAAGAATACCCACCGCTAAAGCATCTCCTGAGTTATCTATATGAATATTACTGTGTTTTGTCTTTTTGCGCTCGACGTAATGATATGTTTTGTTTTCAACATGATGATAATGGTGGTGGTGGTGATGATGATGTTGTTGTTGTTCCGTCTTACTCTGTTTGGCTACAGACCTTTCATGTTTGGCTTTAAATCTTCTCTTGTCGTCATCAGAACTTTTGTGGAAATCATCAACAAACTTTTGGAAATCATCAGATAAAAAGCTACGTTTTTTATCAGAACAATGGGAGCGAGAAAAACCGCAAGGCAGAATATCAGCTTTCTTCCTCATTTCCCTTATCGCATCATCTGTTTCTTTACGCATCTTCCTCATCATATCATCTATTTCTCTCGAGATAGAGTCACTACGATTCCATGCCATATCCGCAAGCGTTGCATTTAGCGGCATCAAAACGGTCACAGTTGACATTGCTGATAATACCGCTAACCTGATCACTTTTTTCATAATGATGCTCCTTGTGTAAATTCGTATTTTTCACATCCTACACGTTTCAAACTGAATAGAGCCTGAACAATTTTGGGCTTTATTGTGACAAAAAAAATAAAAATTTATTTAGTTAAATCTATCGCGGAGACAGTAAAATGAAATCATAACAGAATTTTGATTTCAATTAATGTACTCTGCTTGAGGTTAATTAATAAGTTTGTATTGAGAGTCCACGATTTTTTACTATGGAATATAAACTCTTTATTTAGGGATAATTTTTTATTGTTTGGTACAATATGAATTGAACAATAGGGATATGAATAAAAGTTATCATTTTTTATCATAGGCTTATGGTTCTATGAGAAAGTCTTATTTTACTTTATTTGTGTTATAGGACAGTGTCCTATTTGAATATTTTCTTGTAAGGATAAATAATATTGAGTTAGATATCAGAGTATAACTGTATAAAGATAATATATTTTAGAAAATTTTTATAAAATGTTCTCTCTCATGTTGTTTTAGACAAATTGAAGCACCCTTGATGTTGGAGGTTGTCTATTTTTCGGATAACGCTGTTTGCTTTTGAGCTTTCGTCTTTTTTTAGAAGAACTGAAGATTATTTTATGCGGTTTGAAATTTTTTGCTCCTTCATTGATTGCGTTTTTTTCGTTTTATTGTTGCTTGATTAGGGGTGTTTTTACGAGATTTTCCTTTTTGATTTTCCAAAATACCAGTGTCCATGGTTGGTCCCATGTGTGCAAGGTCTGGTTTGGAGAAAAGACTTGGTTGTAATACGCGCTCATGGGTGGATTGTTTGCTATGATGTGTTAAGGGATTTTCCGCGAGTTCTAGTTCTATCTTTTGTAATTGTTTGATTTCATCGCGAAGGCGTGCTGCTTCTTCAAAATTAAGATCAGCAGCTGCTTCATGCATTAATTTTTCGAGGTGTTTAATATGAGATGCTAAATTGTTGCCAACCATATTTTTTTTCTCGATGACATCAGGGATATTTGTATGAATATGGTTGTTTTCATAGCCTGAATTAAGAATATCTCCGATATTTTTTTTGATACTTTTCGGTGTGATATGGTGTTCTTCATTATAGGCTATTTGTTTTTGTCGACGTCTTTGTGTTTCCAGTAAGGCTCGTTCTATGGAACCAGTGATCGTATCTGCATAGAGGACAACACGGCCATCTACGTTACGTGCAGCACGTCCGATTGTTTGTATGAGGGAAGTTTCAGAGCGCAAAAAGCCCTCTTTATCGGCATCTAGAATGGCAACAAAACCACATTCTGGAATATCTAAGCCTTCTCGGAGCAAGTTAATACCGATGAGGACATCAAAGGTGCCAAGCCGAAGATCGCGTAGAATTTCAATGCGCTCTAATGTATCAATGTCAGAATGCATATAGCGTACACGAATGTCTTGTTCGTGGAGATATTCAGTTAAGTCTTCGGCCATACGCTTTGTGAGAACTGTCACCAATGTACGGTAGCCTTTTTGAATTGTTTTACGAATTTCATTCACAACATCATCGACTTGATTTTTGGCTGGACGAACCTCTGTTGGTGGGTCAACAAGCCCTGTGGGGCGAATAACTTGTTCTGCAAAAGTGCCGTGAGATTGTTCTATTTCCCACCGTCCAGGTGTTGCGGAGACAGCAATCGTTTGTGGGCGCATAGCATCCCATTCTTCAAAGCGTAAAGGACGGTTATCCATACAAGAAGGGAGGCGAAAACCATATTCTGCTAAGGTTGCTTTTCTACGAAAGTCACCTCGGTACATGCCACCAATTTGGGGAATGGTTACGTGGCTTTCATCGATAAAAACAAGAGCATTATTTGGAATGTATTCGAACAAGGTTGGTGGTGGTTCTCCGGGTTTTCGTCCCGTTAAAAAGCGTGAATAATTCTCGATTCCAGAGCATGAGCCGGTAGTTTCCAACATTTCTAAATCAAAAATTGTACGTTGTTCTAAACGTTGTGCTTCTAAAAGACGTCCAGCCGCATTTAATTCATCGAGGCGTTGAACGAGTTCCATTTTGATCGATTTCATCGCTTGGTTAAGTGTTGGGCGTGGTGTTACGTAGTGTGAGTTGGCATAAATTTTAATCGATTGAAGATCACCTGTTTTTTGACCCGTTAGAGGATCAAATTCCGTAATTGTTTCCACTTCATCGCCAAAGAGCGAAATACGCCAAGCACGATCTTCGAGGTGGGCAGGGAAAATTTCGATTGTATCCCCTCGAACACGAAAGGAACCACGAATGAAATTGATATCTTGTCGATAATACTGTTGAGAGACTAAATCAGCCAAGAGTTTTCGTTGATTGAGTTTGTCCCCTTTTGCTATTTGGAAGGTCATAGCAGTATAAGTTTCTACTGAACCAATCCCGTAGATACAGGATACAGATGCGACAATAATGACGTCATCACGCTCTAAGACAGCACGTGTTGCAGCATGGCGCATACGGTCGATTTGTTCATTAATTGAGGATTCTTTTTCAATATAGGTATCAGAGCGTGCAACGTAGGCTTCTGGCTGATAATAGTCATAATAGGAAACAAAATATTCGACGGCATTATGGGGAAAAAAACTTTTAAATTCCCCATAAAGCTGCGCTGCTAGAGTTTTATTGGGAGCTAATATTAAAGCTGGACGCTGTGTTTTTTCAATGATATTGGCCATTGTATAGGTTTTTCCTGAGCCGGTAACACCCAAAAGCACTTGTGTACGTTCATTTTTTTGAATTCCCTCAACCAGAGTTTTAATGGCTTGAGGTTGATCCCCCGCTGGTTTAAAAGATGTTTCGAGTTGAAATGGAATACCACCTTCAGATTTTTCGGGACGAATAGGGCGGTGAGGTGTCCATAATGCACCATTCTTAAAAAGAGGATTACCTGAAGCAATAAGAGCAGAAAGAGCTTCTACTGTTGCAGTAACACCATTTTTCATTGTTGTATCCTTTGATAGAAAAGTGCTGGTGATTTTAAAGAAAATACTAATTTTTACAATTTCATTACGACAACAGCAAAACGTTATTGAACAGATTTGTTTTGGTTTATTGAAGCCTTCATTAGGATATTAATCAAGTTTTTTCTATGAGACAAATTCTTCGAAGTATTTCTTTGGAGGGAGCATCTTTGTGGTTGTTCGTGAACACTATTGCATTTTTACCATGATGATATTCAAGAGGGCATAAGTTATTATGGCTGTTATGGAGAATAATCGGTACGTTTGGGCATTAAAGACATTGTATATGTGTGATAAAGATCATTTCCATCTTTAAATGAAAGATAACGAGATGACACCCAACCTATTTGAGTGTTATATCGGATATGGCACCAATTTCCTTCACAGTTTTTAACAAAAACTAATTCTCCAGCAGAGATTAAGCCGCAAAGTGCATACTGAGTGCTGGGACCTGTTCTAAAATTAAGATTTCTCGTAACAAAAGCATCTGCTGCCTCTGATATTGTTGTGGCTAAAAAGAAAGAGCCAAACATAAAAAAAATGACGATTTTTTTCATTTTTCTGTAAAGAATTTCTTTAGAGATTTTCTATCCTTCTCTCTTCATATTCCATATAATTTCTTTATACTAGATTATGATAAAACAGAAAAAAATACAATTCTTTCTTCTTTAGGATACTTTAAAGAGAAGAGTGAAGTTTAACGTTTTAAACACCAAAATGAGATGTTTTAATCACTATTTGTGCATGTTTTGTTTCCTTTATTTATTTTTGTATGGAAAACAGCGATACTGTACTATATAATAAAAAAGATCGTAGTTTTCGGATTCCAAAAGTAATTTTGGAAGCCGTTTTTTGTATTTTTATTAAACCTTCCGTGTAATAGAAAGGGACGGATTATGGAAAAAGTTCCGATGACTACAGCTGGTTTTGAGAGTCTTAAAGAAGAGTTGCGTTGGCGTCAACAACAGGAGCGTCCGCGAATTATTGAAGCAATTTCTGAGGCGCGTGCGCATGGTGATTTATCTGAAAATGCTGAGTATCATGCAGCTAAAGAAGCGCAAAGTCATAATGAGGGGCGTATAAATGAGCTTGAAGATTATATCGCACGAGCAGAAGTTATAGATGTCTCGCGTCTTTCAGGTGACAAAATAAAATTTGGCGCAACCATTAAACTCTTGGATGAGGATACTGAAGAAAAAAAAGTGTATCAGATCGTAGGAGATCAAGAAGCTGATGTAAAGGTTGGTAAAATCTCTATTTCTTCGCCTATCGCACGTGCACTTATTGGCAAGCAAGAAGGTGATGTGATTGAGGTGAATGCACCAGGTGGTGCGCATAATTACGAGATCATTAAGGTTCAGTACATCTAAATAACATATGGATTATTATGCGTGTATCTTTGGACGAAACTGAGATTATTGCGCCTCACTTGAAAAGGCGTTTATCGGGAGTAACATCTACGATTATTCAGCTTATTCCACTGCAACGCGAACAGGGTGTGCGTATATCCACTTTGGGGTTTGGTTTACCACGAACTTTACCGACACTCGCCTTTAAGGACCTTTTCGGACTTTGGAAAAGTCCGAAAGGGAAGCCATTTCGTATTTGGCATGCACGACGCAATATTGAGATGCTTTGTGGGATCTTTTTGCGCGATGTTTTGCGAATGAAGCTTAAACTCATCTTTACTTCGGCATCTCGACGCGAACACAAGCCTTTTACCAAATGGTTGCTTCGTCGTATGGATAAAGTTATCGCTACTAGTGTATGTACGGGAACCTATCTAGAAGTGCCTCATAAGGTTATTATGCATGGAGTGGATATTAGGCGTTTTTCACCCCCCCAAATTCCTGATGATTACTTTCCAGCAACTGGGGTGCCAGGAAAATATGCGGTAGGATGTTTTGGGCGCGTGCGCTATTTAAAGGGTACTGATTTGTTTGTGGACGCGATGATAGCATTATTGCCTGACTATCCCGAATGGACAGCACTTATCGCTGGTCGGACTACAGAACAGCATTATGGTTTTGAAAAGAAATTACGACAGAAGATTGCTGAAGCTGGTTTAAACGACCGCATTATTTTTCTTGGTGAAAGGCTTGATATACCTGTGTGGTATCGCCGTTTATCACTTTATGTAACTCCTTCTCGTTTGGAAGGTTTTGGTCTGACACCATTGGAGGCAATGGCATCACAGACGGCTGTAGTGGCGAGTGATGTAGGAATTTTTAAAGAATTGGTGGTCGAGGGAACAGGAACGGTTGTTCAAGCAGGAGATGGAGCGGCTTTAACAGCAGCAATTGAACCTTATTTTGCTGATGTAGAAAAAACATTGGCAGCCGGAAAGAAAGCTTTAACCCATGTTCGTACTCACTTTCCTTTGGAAAAAGAGGCAAGCAAGATTGAAAGTGTTTACAAAGAACTGTTTGCAGAAAAAACACTTTGATTATTATATCAAAAATCTTTTTGAGGAATGATAAAAGTATTTTCCTTAAAGGTTTTTCATAGTCATCAAGAAAACAGCTCAATGATATAAATGTTATTTTACAAAATTTATATTGTCTTTAGTAGCACGCTATAAAAAGTTCTCAAAATTTTGGATAAAATATTAAAAATGTATACGCTTGAGAGCGATATGTAGTTTATGATAAAGCATACTAAGAGAGAGGAAAGCTACTTTTATTCATTGATATTTTAGAATAAGAAAATAATGCTTTAACTCAAGTCTGGGGATTTATGCACTATCTTATACGGTGTCGTACTGATATTGTTCGTTTTGTAAGACTTAAATAGATAGCAAAAAAACGTTTTCTTGTCTTAAAAAGATAATGATGGTATCTCCATGAATAAAATAGTCGTACATATTTTCAATAAATTCATAATAAGATGGATTTAAGATCAATATATATGATTTTTATAGATAATTTACCTTTTCAATTTGAATAAGAGCTTTGAGTACCGTAAGATTTTCTCATGTAAAATCTGTTGATATTAAATTAATGAGAGCTATCTTCTTGCACATCACAATTGGAAGAAGGCATGTGGTGGATAAAAACTATTGAAGACAGGGTGTAAAGAGATTTCTTATAAATTGTCTGAAATGCAGGCTGTTACGATATTAGCAGAAAGAAAATAATATAGTGGTACTAATTTATATCTTATTTTGTAGTAGCGACTTGCACCTTATTATTATTTAAGTAAAAATGATGGTGCCCATTTTATATCTTTCATAAGGGCTGTCGTGAAATGGGGGTGATGAGTATTGTGAGATGTTTTTTACAAGCTTGTGAGTTCGTAATATAATAGCATTTTATTTTCTATAAGGGTGTAACTCTATTAAAAAGAAAAACACTTTTATCAGCAAATGTTCATATTTTTGCATGAGAGATTATTCGTAAAAAAGAATGTTCTATGCGTCCACTTTATTTGATAAAGAAGATCAATAAAGTGAAGTTTTATATGTTATGGCTTTGAGAATATCGGTATTTGATTGTTTTTGTTGAATTATTTTTATATCATTGATATGATGTTTTGTATGAAATTTTAGGAAATCTTCAGTGGATTGAGTAAGGGGTAAATATTATGATGCATACTGTTCTCGCCTTTTTATCTTGTAAATTTTTTATCATGGTAGCATAAAATACTCTATGCATTAGAATTGTTCACGCCAGAAAGCGGGAATAAAAAGGACGAATATTGTTATGATTTCAAGGCGTCCAGCTAACATTAGAAAACTTAAAATCCATAAAGCATGATCGTTGATTGTAGAGAAATTACCAGTAGGGCCAATAATATCTCCAAAGCCTGGACCAACATTTGAAAGTGCGGTTAAGACCCCCGTAAAGGCAGAGGTAAAGTCAAGACCGGTTGTAAGCAAAAGTGCAGTGCCGATAACAAGGCAAAACATATAAAGACAGACAAAAAACAAAACGGCTTGAGCAACATCATTTGATATATTTGAGTGATCGTAGCGCGCTTTTACAACGACATTAGGAGAAAGAAGTTTTTCTATATTTGTTTGTGTAATACGCCAAAGAATAATGAGGCGATTGATTTTCATGCCACCAGAAGTAGAACCAGCACATCCGCCTGTAAAAGAAACAATAAAGAAAATTCCAAGCGCAAATGCTCCCCAAAGTTGATAATCTTCAGCGCTGTAACCGGTGGTGCTAATAATGGATGAAAGGTGAAAAATGACATCAAGAAAAATCAAGTAGAACGCGCGATGATCATAAAACCGTAGCCATGCCGCTAAAGCAAAGCTGAAAAGGAGAACGATATGGAGAAAAACAATCACTTGTGGGTCAAGGAAGCGTTTGGAGTGTCCAGGAAGAACTAATTTAACATAAAGTACGAAGGGTAGAGCAGAAAGCAACATGAAGATTGTTGAAATAATTAAGATGGCTGGTGTATCAGAAAAATAGCCAAAAGAAGCATCATGCGTTGAAAAACCAGCTGTTGCTACTGTACTCATTGCATGGTTAATGGCATCAAATAAATTCATGCCTGCAGCAAAATAAGAAAGCATACAAGCCAATGTTAACCCAACATAAGCGATGATAATTCCGTTAGCAATTTGGTTGATGCGAGGCAATATTTTTTCAGATTTATCAGATGATTCCATATGAAAAAGCCGCACGCCACCCACACGCAGTGAAGGCAAAATTAAGAGGGCTAAACCGATAAAACCAATGCCCCCAATCCAGCAAATAAGAGAACGCCATAATAAAATACTTCGCGATAAATTATCAAGATCAGAAAGGACTGTGGAGCCTGTTGTTGTAATTCCAGAAACAGATTCAAAAATAGCTCCTGCTAGAGAAATGGGAAGAGGAGAAAGATAAAGAGGTAAGGCACCTACGATGCTTCCTGTAAGCCAAAGACAAACAGTGAGCATAAAGCCAAGCCGTGCTGAAAAACGACAAGTAGCTCCCTTAGTTGCTAGAAGAATCAGCGTTGCTAACATGGTGGTTATGGCACAAGAATAGAGAAAGCTTATCCAATTACGATTGTTGTCGTGCAAATCCACAAAAATTGGCAAAAGCATTGCTCCTCCCATGATTAAGGCAAAACGTGCACAGACATTGATAATAAATTGAAAAATGATCGTTCCCTATCTTTGTATCTCTTTTTATTATGGTTTTGTGCTCATAAGAAGTTACATTTTTCTCTTTATAGGATAAGGATTAATTCTTAACATTAGCGTGCCTTGATGAATTAGTAATCAGACCTTTTCATAAAACTTGAAAAGAAGTATACATAACATAATTAGGGCTCTTGAAAAATATTTTTTTAAAAGGCTGCATTCCGTTATCATTTATAGAATAATTAAGTTATAATAAAGTGAAGGGGATTTAATGGTACAATCGCATATTCGTCTGCTGATTATTGGCTCAGGTCCGGCTGGTTATACAGCGGCGATCTATGCAGCAAGAGCAATGCTTAAGCCTGTTTTGGTGACGGGCTTGCAGCAGGGGGGGCAATTGACAATTACAACTGATGTTGAGAATTATCCAGGTTTTGCAGATCCCATTCAAGGACCATGGTTGATGGAACAAATGGCGAAACAAGCTGAGAATATGGGGACAAAAATTGTCTATGATACAATTATAAAGGCTGATTTGTTGAAGTATCCTTTTGTCTTATATGGGGATTCAGGAACACAATATTCTTGTGATGCACTGATTATTGCAACAGGAGCTCAAGCGCGCTGGCTTGGTTTAGAAAGTGAACAGACCTTTATGGGCGGAGGTGTTTCTGCTTGTGCTACATGTGATGGCTTTTTTTATCGTGATAAGGACGTTATTGTCGTGGGAGGAGGAAATACGGCTGTTGAAGAAGCACTTTATTTATCGCATTTGGCTAAAAGTGTAAGCGTGGTTCACAGGCGGGGGCAGTTTCGGGCAGAAAAAATTTTGCAAGATAGGTTGCTGGCTTGTAATAATGTACGTGTTCTTTGGGATCATGTGGTTGAAGAAATTGTGGGGCTGCCAGCTCAAGATTCAATGGGCGC
Source organism: Bartonella sp. AA81SXKL (assembly GCF_042196945.1). NCBI lineage: Bacteria > Pseudomonadati > Pseudomonadota > Alphaproteobacteria > Hyphomicrobiales > Bartonellaceae > Bartonella > Bartonella sp. AA81SXKL. The sequence continues at coordinate 122,094 of NZ_JBHIRH010000002.1, forward strand.
TGTTGTAACAGGGGCACGTCTGAAAAATGTTAAGACAGGTCACGAGATGAAAGTGAATGCAGAGGGCATATTTATTGCCATTGGGCATGATCCTGCTGTTTCTCTGTTTGAAGGACAGCTGAAACAAAAACGAGGCGGCTATTTATGGACAGCACCAGACTCAACAGCAACAAGCATTGCTGGTGTTTTTGCTGCTGGGGATGTGACAGATGAAACATTCCGCCAAGCTGTAACAGCTGCGGGAAGAGGATGTATGGCAGCGTTGGAAGCAGAACGGTTTTTGGATATACCCAAGCGTTAGTCACTCATTGAGAACATAGAGAATATAGAGGTAGAATTAATTGTGGCGCCACCGTTGGATTGGGATAAGTTAAGGGTTTTTCACGCTGCAGCAGAAGCGGGATCTTTTACGCATGCTGCTCAAAAACTTCATTTATCTCAATCAGCCGTTTCACGACAGGTTTCGGCTTTAGAACAAGAGGTTGGGGTATCCTTATTTCAACGTCATGCGCGTGGTTTGATTCTTACAGAACAGGGAGAAACTCTTTATCGTACAGCTCATGATGTTTTGATGAAGCTTGAAAGTGTGCGTTTGCAATTAAGTGAAAGCTATGCAAAACCAACGGGGCACTTGCGTGTGACCTCGACCTTTGGAATGGGGGCAGGGTGGATTGCAGAGCGTATGCCAGAATTTCTTAGTCTTTATCCTGATATGCAGGTTCAGCTTTTGCTTTCCGATGAAGAGCTTGATTTGACAATGTGTCATGCGGACTGTGCTGTTCGCTTGCATCAACCCAAACAACCTGATCTTATACAAAGAAAACTCTTTACAATTCATATGCATGTTTATGCTTCGGAAAAGTATATTGCAAATTATGGAAAGCCGGAAAAATTGTCTGATCTCGATGAGCATCGTATTATTTCGTTCGGTGAACCTGTTCCACCTTATTTGTCTGGTTTAAATTGGTTGGAAAAGGCTGGTAGAAGTGATGGATCATTGCGCGTTTCAGTTTTACAAATCAACAATATCATCTCAATAAAGAATGCGCTTATGCGTGATCTTGGGATTGCTGTGCTTCCTGATTATATCGTCAATAATGATGAGCATTTAGTGCGTCTTTTTCCTGATATGGTTGATATTCCTTCTTTTGATACTTTTTTTTGTTATCCTTATAATTTAAAGAATTTGGCAAGGTTAAATGCTTTTCGAGATTATATTTTTTTAAAAGCTCGCCAGTGGTCTTTTTAATATTAATATCTTAATTTATAAGGAATAATTAGCTGTGCGGGTAAATATTTTTGAAAAGAGGGATAAATGTTTTTTATGAATACTAGCAACCATGAGGGTTATTATATATTGAAAAATGGACAATCGTGTGATGGTGTAGTTAACATTTTTACTATTTAATTAAAGAGAGTGGTACATGATGGAGACAAATTTAAAGCTATGTGTTTATTGCATAGCAGATACGCTTAAGTCTTTGTTGTGCTTTTCCTTATAAAATGACATAGAATACTATCTCTTGATTATGTTGCCTCCCAGTTTCGTTTTCTTGAGTGTTCCCTTACGAAGATCTATCAGATTGATTTTATCTCTGAGGATTTTCCAAATTTGCCGGACATATGTCCGGCTTTTTTTTAATTTTTGAAAGAGTCCCTAGAAATTGCAATATATGGGAAGATGATAAAGAAAAAATTTCGAAACTGGTGGATATCCAACAATTTTTTAAGAATACTAAAATTCAATGAGGAGTTTGAGAGGGGGTATTCTATTGTACTGTAAAAGTCTGTGTTTTAGGGGCGTGATATAAAATATTTAAAACCTTATACATGAAGTGCTTTTTATTAGAATGTGAGGTGAATATTTAAGGCAGGTCTTGTTCATAAAGCCTATGAAGTAAATCAAGTAGTTATTAAATAGAACTTAAAGGAAACTGGATTGTTTACACAACGATGGGAGGTGGCTTCTTCTTCGTTTTAGGACGAAGAAGAAGCTGAGAAATAGAAGAGATTTTATTGTAAGGGCCTTTGATTATAAGGGCAATTGTGTTTAAAAGTGCTCGGTCTTTTTTAGAGTTATAAATTGAATGGAGAAAGTAGAATAGGCTTGTCATCTCTTATGATAATAGACCGATTCATTTATTTGATAGCTAAATTTTTTTGATCTTTATCTACAGCATCTATTTTTGTGTTTATTCATAGATATTTTTGCTGAATCGATAGATTTAGACCATGACACAGTTTCAGATATTTTCTCGGATATACTAACATTCGGCAAAAAACAATCACAAGAGATGATATTAAAAATTTTAAATTAAACTGTTGCAAAAACGCTGTATACGTATACAAGCTTTTTCAAGTAATTCTTCTGATGTTGCATAAGAAATACGAAAAGCTGATCCAAGTCCAAAAGCAGATCCTTGGACGACAGCAACAGCTTCTGTTTCTAGAAGTGCTATGGCAAAGTCTTCATCATTCGTAATACGTTGACCATTGGGTGTTTTCTTTCCAATAAGTCCGGTGCAAGAAGGATAAACATAAAAAGCACCCTCAGGCGTTGGACAGTGAATGCCAGGAGCTTGATTTAGCATGGAGACAACGAGATCACGGCGTGCTTGAAAAATATTTTTATTTTTAGCAATAAAGTCTTGTGGCCCGTTGAGTGCTTCAACCGCAGCCCATTGTGAAATGACACTTGTTCCAGATGTTTGCTGTCCTTGAATGGTATCCATGGCTTTAATTAATTCTTGTGGTCCGCCTGCATAACCGATTCTCCATCCCGTCATCGCATAGGCTTTAGAAACACCATTCATTGTGAGTGTACGCTCATAAAGCGCTGGTTCTACTTGAGCTGGAGTCACAAAGGTAAAACCCTCATATGTGAGATGTTCATATATATCATCGGAAAGGATATAAACATGAGGATATTTTACTAAAACATCTGTGAGTTTTTTCAATTCATTATGTGTATAAGCGGCACCTGATGGATTTGAAGGAGAGTTAAAGATGAACCATTTGGTTTTGGGGGTAATGGCAGCTTCTAGCTCTTGTGGTTGGAGTTTATAAGAAAATTCGGCTTTTGTTTCTAAAAAGACAGGCGTACCATCGTTGAGTGCGACCATTTCTGGATAACTAACCCAATAAGGGGATGGAATGATGACCTCATCTCCTTTATTCAAAGTTGCCATGAATGCATTAAAGAGAATTTGTTTTCCACCAGTACCAACAATAATTTGTTCTGGTTGATAAAGAAGGTTATTTTCTCTTTTAAACTTTGCAGAAATTGCTTGGCGCAATTCTGGAATTCCAGATATGGGAGGGTATTTTGTTTTTCCCCTTCGAATAGCTTCAATAGCCGCGTTTTTGATGTTGTCTGGGGTATCAAAGTCTGGCTCTCCAGCACTTAAAGCAATAACATTGCGCCCTAATGCTTTTAAATGACGGGCCTTTTGAGAAGCAGCAATTGTTGCAGAAGGTTTGATACGAGACAGTTTGTCGGCAATAAAAGCCATAATTTTAAATCCTTATATTATATCAACAAATGGTTATTGCTTTAAGGATATTCTATAAGAGATTATATTGTATGCAATAAAAAACTTCCAAAATACTCTTACACGGGCTTTATATTCTTCTTTTTTGAGATATTTTACAAGATAATCTCTTCGTAGATTTTATGAAAGTTTTTGAGGAAGTATAAAAGAGGTTTGATGAATTGTGCAAAGGAGATAAACAGTCTTTTATTTTAACAAGGTAAAATAATGCTTTATACAAAATAAAAAATCTTCGTCTCTACAGACGAAGATTTCTAAATAAAATATTGCAGAATTTAAACTTTAAAGTGCTGCAAGGTTACCAGCGGCAAATTTTCCTGAACGACGATCTTGAAGAACATCATAAGAGATTTTTTGCCCTTCATTAAGACTGTTTAGACCTGAACGCTCGACGGCAGAAATGTGTACAAATACATCTGCACTACCATCACTAGGCTGAATGAATCCGAAACCTTTTGTTGTATTAAACCACTTAACTGTTCCTGTAGACATAGGAAACTCCTTAGAATATATAATTATATTGAGCATTGAAGCTTTTATTCCTTCAATACGGTTGTAGATCGAAATTAGGTGGGAGAAGTTTCGTCGAAAGTGCAGATTGCACAGGAAAGAAAGTCACGTAACCGAAAATTCGATGAAACCTCTATAAAAGTTTTTAGAACAAAAAGCAAGTCTTAATCAATTTTTATATAAAGAAAAAATAAGAAAACAGTGTACATTTTGCTAAGTAGAAAAAAATTCAACTAAAATAACTTTGTAGTGAACGTACCTCAAGGTGCCTTTTTTTGAGTGCTTTGATCGCTTCTACGACGGCTTCGGCTCCAGATATTGTTGTATAATAGGGAACATTTTGCATGAGTGCTGCATAACGTAATGATTTTGAGTCTGAGATGGCACTGGCAGTGCTAGTTGTATTAAAAATCAATTGAATTTGGCGATTACGAATAGCATCTTCAATATGGGGGTGTCCCTCTAGAACTTTGTTGATTTTTTTTGCTTCAACGTGGTGTTCGGTGAGAAATTTTTGTGTTCCACTTGTGGCGACAACAGAAAAGCCAAGCTCAGTTAAACGTTTTACAGGATTTAAGATGCGTTTTTTATCTTCATCCCTTACAGAAACGAACAAAGTTCCCTCTTTAGGGAGTTTTACACCAGCTCCAAGTTGGGCTTTAGCAAAAGCAAGCGAAAATTCATAGTCAAGACCCATAACTTCACCGGTTGAGCGCATTTCTGGACCAAGAAGTGTATCAACACCTGAAAAACGAGCAAAAGGAAATACTGCTTCCTTGACAGCAATATGTTGTTTTTTCTGCAAAGAAGGTAATCCACCATAAGCTTGAAGAGCATCATGAAGCGTTTCTCCTGCCATAATACGTGCAGCCATTTTAGCAATAGGGCGACCAATCGTTTTTGCAACAAATGGGACAGTACGTGAAGCACGGGGATTGACTTCTAAGACATAAATGGTGTCATCTTTTATAGCATATTGTACATTCATTAAGCCGCGAACATGAAGTGCTTGTGCTAATGCTTTGGTTTGGCGCTCTAATTCAGTAACTATTTTATTTGAGAGCGTATGGACTGGTAAAGAACATGCTGAATCACCAGAGTGGATACCAGCTTCTTCAATGTGTTCCATAATACCAACGATTAGTGTTTCTTTGCCATCACATAGACAATCGACGTCTACTTCAATTGCTTCTGTTAAATAGGTATCAAAGAGAAGCGGATTTTTACCAAGCAATATATTGATTTGTCCTGTTGTGTCGTTAGGATAACGGACTTTGATATCTTCTGAAATTAATTCGGGGACACTCTCAAGTAAATAATTTTGTAAGCTACGTTCATCACGGATAATTTGCATAGCACGTCCTCCTAAAACATAAGAGGGACGTACAACCAAGGGGAAGCCTAGTTCGTGGGCAATGAGGCGTGCCTGTTCAATGGAGTGGGCAATACCATTTTTAGGTTGTGTTAAATTAAGTTTAAATAACAGTTTTTGAAAGCGATCTCTATCTTCTGCTAAGTCGATAGCGTCAGGTGAAGTACCTAGGATGGGGATGTTGTGTTTTTCTAGAGCGCTTGCCAATTTCAAGGGTGTTTGTCCGCCAAATTGGACGATGACTCCAACCAAATCTCCTTTTTCCTGTTCTGCTTCTAAAATAGCGATAACGTCTTCTGTTGTTAAAGATTCAAAGTAAAGGCGATCAGAGGTATCATAGTCGGTTGAAACTGTTTCAGGATTACAGTTAATCATAATCGCTTCAAATCCTGCATCACGCAGTGCAAAAGCAGCGTGGCAGCAACAGTAATCAAATTCAATACCTTGCCCAATGCGGTTTGGTCCACCGCCTAAAATAGCAATTTTTTTGCGTTCAGAAACGTGTGCTTCCGAGTGCTCTACACCTGCAAAGGGAACTTCATATGTTGAATACATATAGGCTGTAGGAGAAGAAAATTCAGCGGCACAAGTATCAATCCGTTTGAAGACGTGTTTAACATTCAGTGATTTGCGTAAAGCTGCGATATAATCGGGTTCTTTCCCTGTAAGGGAGGCTAATCGCGCATCTGAAAAGCCCATAGCTTTTAACATACGTAAGTTATCTGCGTCTTGGGGTAATCCATGAATGCGGATACGCTGCTCCATTTCAATGATGGAGGCTATTTGTTCTAAAAACCACGGATCAATTTTGCTAATTTGGTGAATCTCATTTAAGGGTAAGCCTGTGCGCATGGCTTGAGCAATATAGCGTAGACGATCAGGGCTTGGTATGGCAATGGCGGAGCGTATAGAACTTTTTTCATCCCCTTCAGCATGCTCTGGAATCACAATTTCATCAAGACCCGTAAGCCCTGTTTCAAGTCCACGGAGTGCTTTTTGTAACGATTCTTGAAAAGTGCGTCCAATTGCCATGACTTCTCCTACAGATTTCATCGCAGTTGTGAGGACAGGTGATGAACCGGGAAATTTTTCGAACGCAAAACGAGGAATTTTTGTCACAATATAGTCAATAGAAGGCTCAAATGATGCTGGTGTTGCACCACCCGTGATATCATTTTTTAATTCATCAAGTGTATAACCAACAGCCAGTTTAGCCGCTACTTTAGCAATGGGAAACCCCGTTGCTTTTGAGGCAAGCGCTGAAGAGCGAGAAACACGCGGATTCATTTCAATAACAATGAGGCGCCCATTTTCAGGATTGACAGCAAACTGTACATTGGATCCCCCCGTTTCAACACCAATTTCACGCAAAACAGCAATCGAAGCATTACGCATACATTGATATTCTTTATCGGTTAAGGTGAGAGCAGGTGCTACAGTGATCGAATCACCGGTATGAATCCCCATCGGATCAATGTTTTCAATAGAACAAACGATGATACAATTGTCGTTCTTATCACGAACAACTTCCATCTCATATTCTTTCCACCCTAAAACACTTTCTTCAATTAATACTTCTGTTGTTGGTGAAGCTTCAAGCCCACGTTCAATAATTTCATAGAATTCAGAGCGGTTATAAGCAATTCCACCACCAGTTCCACCAAGGGTAAATGAAGGACGAATAATAGCTGGAAGCCCGACAACATCAAGAGCTTGAACTGCTTTTGCTGTTGCATGGGCGATATAATGTTGTTTGCGATCAGCTTCGGTATGTCGCCAGTTGCGCTCAAGTTCTTCGAGTGCTTTGTCAAGCGCAGCACCAGAAAGCTTGGCTTTAAGTTCAGCACACGTTTTTGCGTGTTGTTGGCGATTTTCTTCTTTCAGTTCTGTTGCATTGGCTAACATAGAGCGTGGCGTTTCCAAACCGATTTTTGCCATCGCTTGGCGGAATAAAGCACGATCTTCAGCTTTATCAATAGCATCAGCATTGGCTCCTATCATTTCAACATGATAGCGGTCTAAAATACCCATACGCTTTAATGATAAAGCAGTATTGAGGGCTGTTTGTCCTCCCATAGTGGGTAAAAGGGCATCGGGACGCTCGTGGGCAATAATTTTGGCAACTATTTCAGGAGTAATGGGCTCTATATAAGTTGCATCAGCTAGATCTGGATCTGTCATAATCGTGGCAGGATTAGAATTTACCAAAATAATTCGGTAACCTTCTTCTTTTAATGCTTTACAGGCTTGAGTGCCTGAATAATCAAATTCACATGCCTGACCAATGATAATAGGTCCTGCTCCGATGATAAGAATAGATTTTATATCTGTGCGTTTGGGCATGACTTTTTCCTATGACAAATATCTATGTGCGATTGTTGCGGGCAAAATATTTCAGTTCTGAGGCTACAATCATTTTATAAGTTAAGTGACAAAGAAAGTAAGCATTAAAATACCTTTTCCATGCTTTTTTTCATAAAATTGAAGATAAATTTCTTTTTTGAGTTGAGTCATCTCATCAGTCTATCAAAAGTATGACCTTTGATAAAAAAATAATAACAGTGCTCCAACAAATTAGAATATTCAAGCATACGTGGAGCATAAAAAGCCAGAACATCTTTCCAATCCATTGCCGGCATATTTTGTGTTTTATGACGTTTTTTGCTTAAGAGAGCACGCGCTTTTTCTGTTGCTTGTAAAACATAAGCCATTATTTATGGTTCGATGGGATTTCGTAAAATGAAATGGGAAGCTTATCGTGTTTTTCCGTAAAATACTGCCGTTTAGAGCTGTGATATAAGGTATGAAAATTTACCACATTAAGGTGTTTTTTGTTAGAGTGTATGATAGAATTCAGGACAGGATTTGTCTGTAGAGAGCTTATGAAATAAACCATATAAAATGGTTTCAGTTGGAATCTGTTATATAAAAAGCAAGATTGTTGATAGATCGGCTCTGGTCGAAGTTTCCGTTTTAGGGTAGGAAGACAGTCAATCTATGTATCTTTCCATTTCATAAAAGGGTGAGAGTGTATTTTAATACAATGGCTAAGGATATAATTTCAGAATGATTTTGTTTGTTTTTAAAAGATAGTGAATACTCTCCTTTTACTTTATTGATGATGTTCAAGACTTATTTAAAATATAAAGAAGGCTAAAATGCTGAACATTTCCCAAACAAGAGTATTCTGTTTGAAAGATGTATCAATAGGAAAGCTTTTGGTGGCTAGGTCTCAAAAAGGGATTTGTCATATAGCGTTAGGAGACACTATAGAGCAATTATTACAGGAGTTTACGATACGCTTTGGTGATGCACAACAAGTTGTAGGTGACAATACATTTAAGAGAGAAGTTGCCCATATTATAGCCATGATAGAAACACCTAAGCTGGTAAAAAAATATAATTTTCCCTTAGATATAAATGGTACAGTTTTTCAACGACAAGTATGGGCAGTATTATGTGATATACCATGTGGTGAAACAATTTCCTATGAGATCTTAGCGTGCCGTATTGGTATGCCGAAAGCTTTTCGTGCCGTTGCTAATGCCTGTGCACGTAACGAATTGGCTGTTATCATTCCTTGTCATCGTGTTGTGCGTAAAAATGGTTTTATTTCAGGGTATCGTTGGGGGGACAAACGGAAACAGATTTTACTACAACGAGAACAAAATGGAGAAATTTAACTTTGTGTGATGGGCATTATAATCGTTACAGTTGTTCCTTTCATTTCTTTTGAAGTAATTTCAAGTTTTCCTTTGTGGAGTTCTAGCAAGGAGCGTGAAATGGCTAAGCCAAGACCTGAGCCCGTATGAGATTTAGTAAGCTGATTTTCAACTTGTTCAAAAGGTTGCCCAAGTTTTTTAATTGCTGATTGGGGAATACCAACACCTGTATCTGTAATTTTAAAAATAAGATTATTTTTTTTCTTGAAAGCGCAGACATCAATATTTCCACCAGAAGGCGTAAATTTAACGGCATTAGAGATGAGATTAAGGAAAATCTGTTTCATTGCACGACCATCAACTTCAGCATGAAGTTCTGGGGTAATGTTTGTTGTAACAACAATATTTTTTTCTTGAGCTTGAGGCGTTAATGTTCGTACTGCTTCACTAATGATGGGCTCAAGATCGGTATTTTTACAATCAAGCGTAAATCTTCCTGCTTCGATTTTTGACATATCAAGGATGTCATTGATAAGGGTTAGAAGATGGGTTCCTGAATTGTAAATATCATGCATATATTCCTTATAGCGTTGTGAACCAAGAGGACCAAAAGTTGATTGCAACATGATGTCTGAAAAACCAAGAATAGCATTCAGAGGCGTGCGCAATTCATGAGACATATTGGCTAAAAATTCTGATTTAGCCTTATTAGCACTTTCGGCGCGTTCTTTTTCTGCTTTCAAACTTTTATTAAGTTTTTCAACTTCTGTTGCGCGTTGTTGAGCACTCCCTCGCGCGCGCTTGAGTTCTTGAATGAAAGAAAAAAGACGCCTTTCACTGTCTTCAAATTTTTCCTGTTGTTGTTTAAGCTCAGAAATGTCAGTACCAATACAAACCAATCCTCCATCTTGGGTTCGTCGTTCGTTAATTTTGAGCCAACAACCATCTGCCGTTTGGCGAATACTGGTTAAGTTACCAGTACCATCATCTTTAAGGGGATATTCACTGAGTGCAGGGCGTGCCATGGCTTCGACGGTTGCACGTTGGATACCTGATTGGAGAATTTGTTTAGGAATAGCGGCATATTCGCAAAATTTGCTGTTGGACATGACTAAACGTCCTTCAGCATCCCACAAGACGAAAGATTCTGAAATGTTTTCAATCGCATCACGGATACGAAGGTCGGCTTGCGCTGTTTGTTCAGCCAATTGTTGCTGTTCACTAATATCGAAGGAAATACCAACCAAATGGGGTTCTTCTTCTTCAGTAACTTCGGCACGAATGCGCATCCATACATAATGACCATCAGCATGACGCATAGGAACGTTAATATCGATATGCTTTTTTTTACCGCTCATTAATTCCTGAGCAAGGTCAAAAAAATTCGCATCATTTGGATTGATAATGGCGCTAATTTGGGAAATTGAGAGCAATGCATCTTGAGGGACATAGCCGAGCATTTCGTACATTGCTCGTGACCAGTAGACGCGTCCACTTGCCATATTCCAATCCCATAGTCCACAGCGTCCACGCATCATTGCCATATCAATACGGTTTTGAATTTTTTCTGAAACAAGATCTGTTTTGCGTGCTCGTACAATTTGGTTGTAATAAGCATAAAGAAGAGCAAGGATAACGCCACTAGTTCCAATGAACATGGTTATATTTAACGAGAGAGCTTTCCGCCATTCCATGTAAATATGTTGCATTTTTTCACTGATGAATACCCCATATTGTCCATTTTCTGTTTGCTGAAAGGAAGCGAGAGCAGGAATATCTTTTCCTATTGTAATTTTCATGATTCCAGCATGTTTTCCTAGAGCTTGTAAAGTAATGCTTTCAGAGGTAAAATTCTGTAAGGGTTTTCCTAAGACAATCTCGGAACTTGATGAAGCTAGGACATTGCCTTTTTGATCGACAATAGCAATAACAGCGCTGGTTTTTATAAAACCTTTGTTACGAAAATTAGTCAGGATATTTTGTAAATGATTATGAGAAAGAGCAGCAGCTTTTCCTTGTCGAGTGGCGGCAAGTAAGTCACGGTCGATTGTATTGGTAATATGAGAAGCTAAGAGAGCGATGGTAGAATGCGTGTTTTTATCAATTGTGTTGCGCCAATCATAGATTGATAGGAAACGGATTGCTGCTAGTATAACAAGAAATGCAAGAATTACAAATGGGAGTGAACGTCGCAGCCAAGGTTCAATAAAAAGAAGTTTTTTATAGGCAGAACCAGAAAATAGATTGGTACGCTCTGTCCGCTCCTTGCGACTTTGAGCGCTTGATTTTGAATCAGCATACACCTCCCTTGGCGCATTATATGCGTCCAATTTAGCCATCTCGCGTTCCTTTAATTCTGGAATAATGTGATTTAAAAACTGCTTCGATATTCATAGTAACCCCATCGAGTGCAATGAATCAAAACAGGAGTCTTCTGTCCAGTCTTTTTTTAAAAAAAAATAATTTTACTTTTATGATTTTGGAATATGAAAAGAAAAAAGTACTTTAAACGTGATCTATAAACAGGCTTAGATTGCCTGTTTATAGATTTAATGATGATCGAATAGTTTATAGAATTTATTTTAAAAAATATTATAGCATATTGATTTAAAATAATTTTTTGTTTCAAGTAAGCAGACGGTTGATGATATCAGCAACATCGCTTGATAATTTTGGCGCAGCAGCAATCATTTTTAATTCAGTTTCAAGTTTTTGTTGTCGAATAGGTTCTAATTGTCGCCAAGAGCGCATCATTGTTAATAATCGTGAAGCAAGCTGTGGATTTTTTTTGTCAATTTCCAAAATAACTTGGCAAAGAAAATGATAAGATGCTCCATCCATCCTGTTAAAGCCCGTGAGATTGTTAGAGGCAAAAACACCGATTAGAGAACGTACACGATTAGGATTATCTTGTGAAAACAGCGGATGTTGCATGAGCTTTTGAACATTCTCGAGTGTTGATGTGCCAGCAACCATTGCTTGAATAGAAAACCATTTATCCATGACCAAAGGGTCATTCTGATAGCTGTTTTCAAAATCATTTAAGGCATTTTGTGCCTGCTCACTTTCATTAAAACGCTTCACGAGAACAGCGATACTCGCCATACGGTCAGTCATATTATCAGCTGTTGCATACTGTATAGCAGCTCGATTTGGATTGGCTTCAGCAATGGAAAGGTAATCCAGTATGATATTCTTTAATGCTCGCTTTCCAGCTTGTGCAGTGTTTGGTGAATAGGGCTCTTGGGTTTGCATTTGTCCATAGAATTTTGTTAAGAGCTCTTGATGAGTTTGTGCAAGTGAAACTAAAAACTGATTGCGGACATAATGAATACGATCTGGGTCAATATTTTTACCGATTGTATGAGCAAGCTCAACTTCACTAGGTAAATTTAAACAGAAGGCACGAAATTCAGGCTCTAAGGTTTCATCTGTTATAATCGTTTCAATCAGCTTTAGCAAAGCAGAAGGAAGTGTTGCTTTTTCTTGTGTTTTATCTTGAATGCTTTGAATCAAAGCTTGCGTCATTAAATGATTAAGAGATTGCCAGCGATTGATGTGATTGTCATCATGTTGTGCAAGAAAAATAAGTTCTCTTTCATTGAATGGAGTGTGTAGAATGATTGGTGCTGAAAAGTCTCGCAGCAGTGATAAAACGGGTTTTTCACGCAGTCCCTTTAATGTAAAGGTTTGGCTTTCCTTGGATAAAAGCATAACATCTGATTGAATATCTGTATCTGCTTCATAGGTGAGGTTTTCTCCATTAGGTCCTAGGAGTCCAAAAGCGATAGGGATAAACATGGGCTTTTTTGTTTTTTGTTGTGGGGTAACGGGAATATGTTGCTTTGCATGAATTGTTAAAACACCATCGCTATAATGACTATCGATTTCTACATTGGGTGTTCCTGCCTGTTCATACCATAGCATGAATTGGGAGAAGTCTTGACCAGACACTTCAGCAAAACAGGTAATAAAATCTTCAATTGTACAAGCTTGTCCATCATGACGTTGAAAATAAAGATCAGTGCCTTTACGAAAAAGAGTAGGACCTAAAATAGTCCGTATCATGCGAACAACTTCAGCACCTTTTTCATAAACAGTTGTTGTGTAAAAATTATTAATTTGGCTATATTGACGAGGACGCACAGGATGCGCAAGAGGTCCTGCATCTTCTGCAAATTGCGTTGCTTTTAATGCTTTTACATTTTCAATTCGCTGTAGGCTGCGTACATTTTGATCTGATGAAAATTCCTGATCACGATAAACAGTGAATCCTTCTTTTAAACAGAGTTGAAACCAATCGCGACAGGTAACACGATTACCGCTCCAATTATGGAAATATTCATGTGCAATGACACGTTCAACATTTCTATAATCCTGATCGGTTGCTGTTTCAGGATCGACAAGAACATATTTATCATTAAAAACGTTAAGGCCTTTGTTTTCCATTGCTCCCATATTAAAGTCGGAAACAGCAACAATATTGAAAACATCAAGATCATATTCGCGCCCAAAACATTGTTCATCCCAACGCATGGAACGTTTAAGAGCATCCATTGCATAGGTTGCGCGTTCGGTTTTTCCTTTTTCTACATAGATACCAAGCTCGATACGTCGTCCAGATACAGTTGTAAAATGGTCTTCTAACTTATCAAGATCTCCACCTACTAAAGCAAAGAGATAAGATGGTTTGGGATAAGGATCTTCCCAAATGGCAAAATGGCGATTATTTTCTAAAGTTCCTGTTTCCACCAGATTACCATTTGAAAGCAAGATTGGGATTGTTTGGGTATCTGCTTCAATTTTCACTCTATAGGTAGAAAGAACATCTGGGCGGTCGTAAAAATAAGTAATACGACGAAAACCTTCCGATTCGCATTGTGAGCAATAAACACCATTTGAAAGGTAAAGCCCCATAAGTTGGCGGTTGCTTTCAGGATTCAGTTCTGTAACCAATTTCAATGTAAAAGGAGCCGTTGGTGGCGTTGTAATTTCTAAACGTGAAGGAGTCACTTTATAAGTGTTTGGGGCTAATATCTCATCATTAATAGAAACGGAAATTAAAGTAAGATCATCACCAGAAAGAACAAGAGGTGTTAATTCTTTTGTATCGTGACGGGATTCAATAGACAATATGGCTGTAACATAGGTTTTTGTCGGTGCTAATTGGAAAGAAAGTTGTGTTTTAGGGATAACGTAAGGGGTTGGTTGGTAGTCTTCCAAACGATAAATAGATGTTATTGGCTGTTTCATAGTTTTTTCCCATTTGTATTTTAAGAGTTAAAGAAGGGTGTGTTAATTTTAGAAGCAATATAGGATTAAAGAATTACAAAAGGCTGTCGAGGCGATTTTTTACTTCTAAGAAGTCTATCCATGTAAGCTTCTTTTGACTAGGGGTTCTAAGAAGGTAAGCTGGGTGGAAAGTTGGCATAACAGGTATTTTTATATTATCCTTGCTTTCATAGATATGCCATTTCCCTCTTGTTCGGATAATCCCATTTTGAGATCCAGTAAGAAACTGTGCAGCAACGCCTCCTAGTGCTATAAGAACACGAGGACGCGCTAAATAAATGTGCCGTTCAATAAAAGGGCGGCACAAGGCAACTTCTCTTGGTGTTGGTGTACGATTTCCTGGCGGACGCCAAGGAATAGTGTTGGCAATGTAAACATTATTTCTTGTTAAGCCAATTGATGCGAGGATTTTATTAAGCAACATCCCGGCTTTTCCCACAAAAGGAATTCCTTGTATATCCTCGTCTCGTCCTGGTGCTTCGCCTATAAGCATCAGGGGGCTTCCTGCTGTTCCATCTGAAAAACAGGTATTTTTTGCTGTCAATTTTAATGAACAGCCATTAAATGCAAGGAGAGCAGATTTTAATTCATCAAGTGTCTTTGCACTTTTTGCACTCTCTATAGCTGTGGATTCATTTTGTATAGTCCTAGAGTTATGCAGCTGATGATGATCTAATTTTACGGTTGGAGATGTTTTGGGAGATGCTTGTTGATTATGAGAAATGTTCACGACAGATATTAATTTTCTCTCTGAACAAGCAGACTGCTTAAAACGATCAATAGGGAAATCCGTCAGAACGGCATCCGCACCACTTTCTTTATAAAAGTTTAAGAGTTCTTCATAGGAAATTGAGCACGGCGTTTGATTTAACATTTTACTTTTTCTAATGATCTAGCGATTATAGATCAAACAAAATTATCCTTCAAGTTTTATTAAATGTATTCGCTAGCCATTAATGTATAAGAACGCTGATAGGATTCTCTCTTTTCACAAAAAAGGCAAATCGTAAAATGCGAATGTTCGCGATTATATACATCTTTAAATGTACAATTTGTTTAAATTGCGCTATTTCAACTTTTTAAACAGACTAAACGCATTCACAATAAAAGATTTTTTTACTGAATGCAAGTGGTGTGATAATATTTGTTATCATTATATTATATATTTAATACTTAATGAAAGTTACTTTTGTAGTATTTTATTTATAAAATAAAGTATAAATTTTTATTATTATATTTAATATTTTTAATAAAAGTTATTAAAAAAATATAATAATATGAAATATATAAATATTACTTTTATATGAGAAAATACTAAGACGTTATAAACTATTTTTACAATGGGTTAAAAGCAATGTGTGGATATATTCTTTTGCTTTTTTTACCGCTGAAATGAGAGGTTCATTTAATGCTAAATGCGCTGCAATAGCGCTTGAGAGAATGCAACCTGTTCCTCGCATTGTTCCTTTTAAACGTGGAGTAGAGATATTTATGACTTCAGTTTTGTCAATGAAGCTATCAATTGCAAGAGGCCCCTCTGCATGTCCCCCTTTTACTAAAATAGAGCGAGCTCCCAATGACAAAAGTTTTTTTGCTTGTTGTATTGCTTGCTTATCATGAGATGCCAATGGACTTTGGCTAAGAAGAGCGAGTTCTTCTCTATTCGGTGTTAAAAGATCAACATGAGGAAGCAGTTTATCGATCATCGTGTCGATGATTGTTTCCGTTATTAGTTTTCCTCCTGATGAAGCGACAAGTACAGGGTCCCAAATAACTGGAACATGGGGATAGTCTTTGAGTACGTTACAGATTGCTGCTATAATTGCTTTTGTCCCCGTCATACCGATTTTTATTGCGCTTATTGGATTTGCTTCTAGGGCAGCACGCATTTGCGCAGCGACGAGGTCTCCACGCATTGGAATGATTTCGACAACGCGATTATCATCTTGTACGTTAACACAAGTAATTGCTAAATTTGCTTTTATTTGAAAATGCGCAGAGGTTTCTATATCACGAACAATACCAGCACCTCCTGTTGGATCAGTGCCCGCAACAATAAGAATGGAAGGTATCAACGCCATGTTTGTGTCACTTTTATCCACTGTTGTACACGCTCTTCAGGTTTTTTATGGAGGATAATATCAGTCACAACAGCAGCACTATTTGCTCCTGCTTTTAAAACACCAACTGCGCGTTCTGGTGTTAAACCACCAATACCCACCAAAGGTAAAGCACCAATCCGCTTTCTCCATTGTTTGATTTTCTCTAGTCCTTGCGGCATCCATTTCATTTTTTTTAAGATTGTCGGATAAATAGGACCAAGTGCAATATACTCAGGATTAGCAGAGAGTGCGGTATCCAATTCATGTTCATCATGTGTACTAAGACCAACTTTTATATCACTTTTACGAATTGCGTGAAGATCAGCATTGCTCAGGTCTTCTTGTCCCAGATGAATAAAATTGCACTTTTCATCAATTGCTATTTCCCAATGATCATTAATAATTAATTGTGCTCCCAATTTATTGCATATGTTTTTTGCACGCTTGATATGTTGACGGATTAGTTGTTGATTTTCATGTTTCATACGCAATTGTACGAGCTTGATACCAAGAGGAAGCAAACGTTCAATCCAATCAGCGTTATCAACGATGAGGTAAAATGGATCCAGTTTCATGAAAATACTGCTTTTCCAATGATTGGCGTTGAAGGGACTGCTACACTGCGTGCTTCGATCATGCCAGCTTTATATCCCATACGTCCTGCTTGAACAGCTTTAGAAAATGCTTCAGCCATTAAGACAGGATCACCTGCTTTAGCAACTGCGGTATTAAGCAGTACTGCATCATAACCGAGTTCCATCGCAATAGCGGCATGTGATGGGCGTCCAATGCCGGCATCAATAACAAGAGTAGCATCAGGAAGATAAGCACGGATAGAACGCAATCCATCAGTATTATGAGGTCCTTTGGCAGAACCAATAGGAGCACACCAAGGCATAATAACACGGCAACCAATGTCAAAAAGTTTTTCAGCAACAATGAGATCATCCGTTGTATAGGCAAAAATTTTGAAACCTTCATTGTTTAAAATTTGAGCTGCTTCGATTAAGGAAAAAATATTTGGCTGTAAGGTGTCTGAATTACCGATAATTTCGAGTTTAATCCAAGCTGTTTTAAAAAGATCTCTTGCTAATTGGGCTGTGGTTACGGCCTCTTTAACAGTATAACAACCAGCAGTATTAGGAAGCACTGTTACCCCAAGTTCTTGAAGAAATTTCCAAAATTGTCCACCTTGTTTTCCACCTGCAGTTTCACGGCGCAAGGAAACAGTTACAATTTCCGTATTCGATTTATGAATAGCATCACGAAGGATTGCTGGTGAAGGATATTGCGCTGTACCTAATAGAAGACGGGAAGAGAATTGTCGTCCATAAAGATTCAGCATAATTTTAGCCTCCTTGCATTGGGCTTAAAATTTCAATTTTATCTCCTTCATGCAAGACAAATTGGCTTCGTGCATCTATGGGAACAACTTCAGCGTTAACAGCAGTTGCAAGCCAATTTCCTTCATACTCCAATTCTTCAAGCAAGAGACCGAGAGTCATAACTTCTGTTTGGACTGTTTCACCATTAACAAATATTTGCATGTTTTATTCCAATGCCAATTCCATTGCTCGTTTTGCCATTTCTGGAGACAACAGAAAACCATGTCTATAAAATCCATTAATAGAAATAAAGTTACCATCTTTATGCACAGAAGGGAAGTTATTAGGATAACATGGACGAACACCAACGCCAGATTCAATAATTTCTGCTTCAGCAAAAGCAGGATGTAAAGTATAAGCCGCGTTGAGCAGTTCCATCATTGATCTTACAGAGATTGCACCATCAAAGTCACTTTCAATCATCGTTGCACCAATCATAAAAATATTATCTTGTCGAGGTACAATGTAGAGAGGAAACCGTGGGTGAAGAAGACGAATTGGACGCGAAATTTTAATATCGGTGCAGCGCACGAGAAGCATTTCGCCGCGTACGCCCCGTATATTTTTATCTTTTCCTAAACGTGCTATTCCTGTCGCATCAATAACAATATCAAAATTTTTTTCAGCTATTTCTACATCAACAAAACAGGCTCCATTGTTGAGAAGCTTTTCTTTTAAAGTCATAAGTGCTTTGCGAGGATCAATATGGGCTTCATTTTCATAAAAGAGTGCACAGTTAAAACGTTCCGCAAGATCTGGTTCAAGATGAGCTATTTCTGTATTATCTACGGTTTTGTGATTATGCGTACGCACAGAAAATCGTTCAAGCTCTCCTCTATCTCGTGTAGGTGCAACCACTAAAGTGCCTTTTTGTATGACAAGGTTTGGGAGCGTTTTACGCCACCATTGTATAGCTTGTACACCAAGATCTTCAACAATTTGTTCTGCACTTTCCCTTTCACAGTAAGGTGCAAGCATTCCTCCTGCATACCAACTAGCACTTCCTATAGGTGAATGAGGGGGGGCCGATACAGTAACAGAAGCACCTTTTTGCTGTAACATAAAGGCAACTGTTAAGCCGCCTACACCTGCACCTTTGATAAGAATGTTCTTCAACTATTTACTTTCTTTTTTTGAGGAGGAACAATTTCCATATAAAGGTCACCATTTTTCTGATATTTTTCGGCCATGGCGATCATACCTTCCCCTTTTGTTTTTCTTATTGCGGCTGCCTCACGAATATCATGGGAAATACGCATAGAACAGAACTTTGGTCCACACATGGAACAAAAATGCACCAATTTATGGGCTTCTTTAGGCATTGTCTCATCATGAAAGGCACAGGCTGTTTCTGGATCAAGAGAAAGGTTAAATTGATCATGCCATCTAAAATCAAATCGTGCACGCGAAAGAGCATTATCGCGCAATTGTGCTCTAGGCAAACCTTTGGCAAGGTCTGCGGCATGAGCAGCAATTTTATAAGTAATCACACCAGTTTTTACGTCATTCCTATCGGGCAGTCCTAGGTGTTCTTTAGGTGTTACATAACACAACATAGCAGTTCCAAACCATCCAATCATAGCGGCACCAATTGCTGATGTAATATGGTCATAACCAGGAGCAATGTCTGTTGTAAGAGGTCCCAAAGTATAAAAAGGCGCCTCATGACAAAGATCTAATTGTTGCTCCATATTTTCTTTAATTTTGTGCATTGGGACATGCCCAGGGCCTTCAATCATAACCTGTACATCTTTTTTCCAAGCAATTTTTGTCAATTCTCCCAAGGTTTTAAGCTCTGCAAATTGGGCTTCATCATTGGCATCGGCAATAGAGCCAGGGCGTAACCCATCTCCTAATGAAAGAGAGATATCATATGTTTTTGCAATATCACAAATTTCATCAAAATGTTCATAGAGAAAGCTTTCTTTGTGATGATGGAGACACCATTTTGCCATAATAGAACCGCCTCGTGAAACAATACCTGTTACACGATCAATGGTCATAGGAATAAATGGTAATCTTAATCCTGCGTGAATGGTAAAATAATCAACCCCTTGCTCTGCTTGCTCAATAAGGGTATCACGGAAAATATCCCATGTTAAGTTTTCGGCAATACCCTGTACTTTTTCGAGTGCTTGATACAGAGGAACAGTCCCGATGGGCACAGGAGAATTTCGAATAATCCATTCACGAATATTGTGAATATTTCGACCTGTAGAAAGATCCATAACTGTATCTGCTCCCCAGCGAATGGCCCAAACCATTTTATCAACTTCTTCTTCCATAGATGAAGTTACTGCTGAATTGCCAATATTAGCATTAATTTTAACACGAAAATTACGCCCAATAATCATGGGTTCGCACTCTGGATGATTAATGTTTTGTGGAATAATGGCGCGTCCACAAGCAATTTCATTGCGCACAAATTCCGCAGTATAAATTTCTGGTATTGATCCAGCAAATGTTTCATTTGATGGTACATTCTGCCGTTCTTTTACTACTAATCCTTCATTTTCTCGTATAGCCACATATTCCATTTCTTCGGTAATAATGCCTGCGCGTGCGTAAGCCATTTGTGTAATTGCTTTGCCATTTTTTGCTCGTAAAATAGAACGTTTTTGCTTAAAGGCTGGAGTAAGGTTTTTATCAGAAGTCAATCCATTATCTTCAGGTTTAACTAATCGTGCAGGATAAGTTTCAGTATCATCCCGCTTAGAGAGCCAAGGCAAGCTAATTGCTGGCAGGCCTTTTGTAATATCAATGATCATATCTTTATCTGTGTAGGGGCCAGAAGTATCGTAGACGTTTAAAGGTTTTTCACCACTGCCATCAGCCAGTGAAATTTCACGCAATGGTACGCGCACATCAGAAAAGAGAAGGCTCTGTTGATAAATTTTGCGTGAAGCGGGAAAGGGGCTACAATTAATTGATGGAGTATTTTTCTGCACAAACTTTTTCCTTATAGACACAGAGTTCAAAAATAGGTTGCGATGTTAATGGAGTTATGATGTTAATGGAGATGTATTCAAATTATCAATTACGAGCATTCAGAAGAATAGGGATAGTATTGCTTTATAGCAAAGAAAACCCAATACATCTCAAGAAAAATTATTTTGAAAAACTAAAACAATATCTATTCTAATATTTGCATGCCTCCTCCCACTTGAAGTATTTTTGTTAATACGAATATGGTTGGCTTAAATATCTATATTGTCAATCATAAAAATATATTTTAAACAATTTTGGTTTGTTTTTAAGAGTGAAAATAGATATTATGAAGTGATAAACTATGATATTGAAGCTTTTATAAACCAGAATAAAGTTAAAAACGGATTATCAGGGAAAAGTAGATAGTTTATGGCTCTGATTGAGATTTTTTTCATATTAAAATAATAACTCAGAATACCATAAGATCCTCTCATCATATATCTTTTCATATAAAAACACTTCCTTGCACGTCATAAGTGGGAGCGTATGGGGCAAAACACTTGAAGAAAGGAAGCCAAATGATATTTAATGAACATTCTAAGATGTGAGGCTGTCAAAACGTGGGGGACAACAAAATGTATGATGGATTCCACTTGTATCTTCAAAAGCTTAAAGCTGATGATCTATAATGGCTTGCTATTGTATCATTGACGTGCGCTGTCATAAAATAAAAGGAGTATATTTTGAGCAATATTTCTTAAAAAGTGCGTAATATGCAATATCATTATATTTTGTTTGGGGTACTTTATTCTTTATGAGGGGGATGTTCCCATTAAGAATGCGATAAACAAAAGCGTGAAACAATACCTAATCTTTATTATAAAAATAATATTGCCTTGAATTAAGAAGAACACCAATAATTGCAAGATGTTGTTTAGAATGATTTATTGTTCTTGCAAAAAAAATATACATATAATAATATATAGAGGTAGATGTGTTAACTGTGGGAGGGGAAAAGTTGGTTATGGGGCGTTTAAAAAACAAGGATATTGTTCATAAAAATTGGGGGAGAGGCTAGGTTATGCTTTTTAATTTTTTCCGGATCGGATACAACCTTCAAATTTTGTGAAGGTGTGTGATATTTAATATTTCAAAGTATTTTATTTCCAGTTTAATGAAAGTGTGGAGCAAATGTCCATATTGAATATATTCTCTGTGATACATTTAGATTGAACAAAAGCTTATTCAAAAAAAACATTGATGCTAATCTTGTGACACAATTTCAGAAATCAATTGAATAAAATAGAACAAACTATCTGCATGTGAATAAAAACATAATGAAGCATGCAAAAAATTTGAAGCTAATTTTTAAAGTTTTAATACAAATGATAGCCAAAAGATAGAATTTCTTTGTTTAAAATATATGGTATAAAATATCGACGAGATAGATTTAAACTATTGAAAAAAATAAAAAAAGATAATGTTTAAGTCAGAAACTTTCTATGTGGATGATAAGTTATTACATTCAGTAATGGTTATATGAAATCCATAATAAGGAAAAATTTGAATAGTATTTATAAATTTTGCAACAAGATGCAAGATTTGAAAAATAATTATATAACAACAGCAAAGCAACAAAACAAGATATTAAGTAACATCAGATGAGGTGGTTACATTATACATTAGAAGAGAAAGCATTAATACTAATGTTATGAAAAGCGTCTGGTGAATTTAGGTTATAAAATTGGAAGGAGTGAAGAGAGATAAAATGCGTAAATAAGGATGGTGCAGTGGTTATGATGTACCAATAAACAGCGGCAGCACATTTTAGTGCACAGAACGAGAAGTTGTTAGAAAAACTATGAAAATAATGGGGGATTTAAAATGTCTAATATTTACGATTGGTCTCTAAAGGCTGATGAAAATGCTTATTCAGATAGTATCATTAATTGGGCAGAAGGACAGCCGCCTAGTTCTGTTAATGATAGTGCACGGGCGATGATGCAGCGCGTGCGCGAATATCTTGCAGATAATGGTGGATCTATTAATTCAAGCTTTATAGTAAATTTGGAAGATAAAACAACATTAATTACCTTAAAGACAGTTTCGCCTATAAAGAAATACAACAATGATATCGTCATACGTTTTAAAGCTTGTGGTGTAAATATTGGCGTGACAACAATAACTGTTAATAATATAGGAGAAAAGCTTATCTATAAAGCCACTGATGCGGGGATTATACCATTAGAAGGTGGAGAATTTCAAACAGATGGCATTTATGAAATGGTATACAATAATGGTGTTTTAATAAAAGAGCATGAGGGTTGGTATTTATTAAACCCTACACCACCTAAGATAGAAAGTTTCCCCTCTGGATTCATTGCAACATTTGCTATGCAAAATGTGCCAAATGGTTGGCTTTTATGTGATGGTAAGGCCTATAAGCGTGAAGATTATCCGCAGTTATTCGAGGCAATAGGTGATAAATGGGGAAAAGACAGCAATAAAACTTTTAAAGTTCCTGATTTTAGAGGTATGTTTTTACGCGGCTTTGATAATGGTCGGGGTTTAGATGGTGGTAGAAAGTTTGCAGATGAACAACAAGATAGCATAAAATCACATACGCATATTGGGAGTATTGAAAACGCAGGCGAGCATGCGCATAATTTTGAGTATCAAGGGGTAGGATGGCCCGTTGGTGATATTGGGAGACTCCCGAATCATTATACTTATAATGCGACCCTGAAAGGGAGAACAGCTTCTGCTGGTGCACATACACACAAGGTAACTCTTTCCCATACGGGTGAGGCAGAAACGCGCCCTGTTAATACAACCGTTGTCTATGCTATAAAATCATGAGTATGTTTAAGTAATAATAATAATCTATACACCTTGATAATTTTGTTAACGCGGAGCAATTCCGCGTTATTTTCTATGCATATGAAAAGGAAATCTATATTGTTAATAGGATACTTGAGAGAGTCAAAAAACAATTTTAAAATGATTGAAAGAAAGAGTTAAGGATATAATTTATTATAAAAAAAAGAAAATCATAACTTTTTTATAATTGTACGATAACATAGGGAAAATGTGTAAAAATCATTTAAACTGTGCCGTGAAGAGATCTGGAGATATATTTTTTCATAAGGTGTTTTGATAGGGGAAGGTAATAAAATTATTCAACCTGAGGCATAAAAAAGTACAATATTTTTAGCGTTTTTTGTGCAAAAATAGCATAACCCTGTATGAGTTAATTCATCTTATAAAGATATTTTTCACCTTGTTGTCGATTTCATTTCTTTGCATTGCCATGGTAGGAGGCTTTATCTGTAAATGATAGTGTACCCCTTTGAGTGGAATCATCGTTATGCTTGTGAAGCAGCAGAGCAACGCTATTTCTATACTCTCTCCTCATCCCTATATTCCGTATTGTTTTTGCATTAGGGGGCTTACAAGAAGCGTTATTGAGTTTATTTTAAAGTTTTTATTCAATAGGTTAATTCTTTATAATATGCCAATAAACAATTTTTTAATAGAGAGAGAAAAGTAAAAATATCATTGTAAATCAATATTTATTTATAAAAAAAGCTAAAGTATATGTGTTATAAAGAAAACATTACCATTAAAGCTACAAATAAATCTTTTATGGAGGGAAGAAAGGTACTTGATTTCTATATAGTCCTTAGAAGATATAAATAATACACCCGTTATTATAACAAAGGCATTTGTATGTATTTCTTGAATCATTTTTATAAAGATAAAAGTGATAGAAAGAGTGAGAAAACGCATATTTATGTTGTATAAATTCGTATTATCTAAAAATTTGATAACAAAACAAAACTTCACATGTTTTTAGTTACGTAAAATCTTGAAAGATTTTAAACTGGTATTTTTTTCAAAAAATATCTTTAGGGTAATTGGTCTTCTTTTTTTATGATAGATGACAAAAAGGAATTCATATAAAAATAAAAAAGATTCTTGAATATTTGCGTGTTTTATTTTGCTATGGACTTTAGTTTTTAGATTGAAGCCGATAGCTTAGAGATCTAATTTCATAGGAGGATGTCGTTTGAGGGAGTATAAAAGGGATATCTTCTTTAGGTAATTCAGAAACGTTTAAAGAACAATGATAAACATTGCGGAGATTTTGTGTTGTCAAAACATTAGTTGCATTTCCTTCGCAATAAATCTTACCTTCCTTGAGCAAGATCATGTTATCTGCATAATGTGCCGCGAGATTGAGGTCATGAAGAACAGCAAGAACACCGCCACCAGAATGAGCAAATTGTTTAGCAATATCCATAACGATGATTTGATGTTGAATATCGAGGCTAGCAATAGGTTCATCTAATATCATCCAGCGAGGAATCCCATTATGAACAGGTTTCCAGACTTGGCAAAGTACACGGGCAAGTTGCACTCTAGCTTGTTCTCCGCCTGATAATTGGTGATAATACAGGTTGCCATAATCAGAAAGGTCAACGCACTCTAAAGCTTTCTGGATAAGATTTTGCAATTCGGCTTTGGCAATGCTAAATTGGTTTACAGAAAGGCCAAGCCCTACAACTTCATGGACTAAGAATGGAAATACGAGCGTTGTTGATTGTGGTAGTACAGCGCGCATTTTTGCCATTACATGAGTTTTTGTTTGGCATACATTATAACCATTTAAGGTTATTTTTCCACTGTAAGGAATTTCACCACTCAGAGCTTTGATAAAAGTACTTTTTCCTGATCCATTAGGACCAATAATAATGGTAAAAGCACCACTTTTAGCTTGAAGATTAATGTGTTTAAGAATCTGCTTCTTTCCGCGCTGAACACAAATATTTGTCGCTTCAATCATGAAAAGTCTGTTCCTCGTTTGCATATAAGGATCCATAGAAAGAAAGGTGCACCAAAAAGTGCTGTTACAATCCCAATCGGCAATTCTGCGGGGGCAACAATTAAGCGTGCAAACATATCAGCAAAAATAAGTAATGCTGCTCCCAAGAGAGCAGAGCAAGGAATGAGATAGCGATGATCAGGACCAATGAGCTGACGTAAAATATGAGGAACAATAATACCAATAAAACCAATACCACCACTGACAGCAACAGCACTGCCGCACATAAGAGCAACAAGAGGAATAGCAATATTTTTGACGCGTTGAATATGGAAACCAATATGGCCAGCAACAGCTTCTCCAAGAGCAAGGGCATTAAGTGCTCGTGATAAAAAGGGAGAGAAAAGAAGACCAATAACGATAAAAGGGAGAACGAGCCATACTTTCAACCATGTAGCGCCCGCAAGAGAGCCCAGACTCCAAAAAGTGATATCACGCAGTTGTTGGTCATTTGCGACAAAAATCAATGTTCCGACAACAGCACTGCTTAATGCACCAAGAGCAATGCCAGCAAGCAGCATGGTTGCAATAGAGGTAAAGCTGTTATGCGTTGCTATTATGTAGAGAATAATCGTTGATAAAAGTCCACCAAAAAAAGCACCTATGATAACTTTATAAGGCTCTAGAAAAGGTGCAAAAGAAACAGGAAAAGCAATGCCGACAACAATTGCTAAGACTGCTCCAAGTCCAGCACCTGCTGATACACCTACAATTCCGGGATCTGCAAGAGGATTACGAAAAAGCCCTTGCATAAGAACACCGGAGACAGCTAAAGCTGCTCCAATCAATAATCCCAAGATAACACGGGGAAGCCTTATGTCGATGAGCACGAGGTAATCACGCGTTTTACTACTTACCGAAAAATCTTGTGTAAGCATCACATGGAGGAGATCAACGAAAGAAACCTTTGCTGCACCATTCAAGAGCCCACCAAAAATACTGAAAATAAGGAATATTATTAAGCTTAATAATAAAATCTTCCCCTGTTTTGAACGGTTTATTTTTTTACCTTCTTTTTCTTTAGGTAAATGCATCCTGGATGTACCGTCTACCATTTTTATCAGCTCTTACCGTTTTGATGTGCACCATAAAGTATCTCAATAAGTTCTCTTGATGCGTCTGCAGTACGTGGACCAAATCCCAAAAAATACATAGCATCCATCTGTTTTATGGCATGATTTTTCGCTGCAGTTGTTGCTTGAACTGCCGGTATGGCTAAAATCTTATCAATGCTGGTTGATCTTGCACCATGTTTTACAAGCAAAATAACATCAGGATCTGATTTCAATAATGCTTCGCCGTTGAGAAGTTTATATCCTTTATAATCGGTGATAGCATTGATAGCGCCTGAAAGTTTGATCATACTATCAGCTGCAGTACCTGTTCCAGATGCCATGACGCGTCCATTTTGCACAGAGAAAACAAAAAGAACACGCTTTGGTGTTGTTACTTTCGCCAAAAGCGCATCGTTGTCTAAAAAATTACGCTTCAATTTCTCAATTAACGCCGCGGCTTGCACTTCCCGATGAATGGCTTGACCAACGAGGCGAATCTTTTCTATCACATTTTCACGGGAGTAGTCTTCTGGTATGATCACCAGAGGTATCGATGTTTTTTTGAGAATATCAATTGTTGAAGCGGGACCACTTCCTTCAACAAGCAATATACCCTCTGGAGCAAGTGATAAAACCCCCTCAGGTGAAAGAGCACGCATATATCCAAGCACAGGAAGCTTGAGCGCTTCTTGTGGGTAGACGCTTGTACTATCACGGGCGACAAGTTGATCTTGGGCTCCCAATGCATAGACAATTTCTGTAAGTGCTCCGCCGATAGAAACAATTCGAGCATTTTCAGGAAAACGCGTTGCAGGTTCAGCAATTACTTGTTTAGAAAAACAAGTAAGAGAGAGCAGTAAACACATAAGAAAAAGGTTTGATAACCTATGTAAAAGAGATATGAACATGTCTAACCTTATCTTAGTTACTGCTGTTTTCTTGGCATGATGGCAAACTATTCAATAAAGAACGCCAATCTTCACGTTCTTTTTGACCCTCCTTGCGTACGCCAAAGAATTGAATAACCATCTCATCATCTTTATCGAAAACTTCAAGTGAACTGACATAACCATCACGGGTAGGTTTGCGAACATGCCATACTCTAGCAATTCCGGACGTGAGTAAATGAAGGTCAAATCTTGGATCAAGAACATTAAGCCAAGGTCCCATTTGCTTAATATTTTTTACAGTCCCACTAAAAATTTGAATACACCCTTTATTCCCAACAAAACACATGATTGGCAGTTCTTGTTGTGCGACTTGGGTAAGCATTATTTCAACAGCATTTACCTGTAATTCATCGGCAAATTCATTACCAACATATTTTACAGCATGATGTCGATTAATTTTAAATTCGGAAATAATTTTGTGAAGTTGGTGTACATCTGTCATTTTCCGCCAACGATCCCGAAAACTCTCAATATCCAATTCTGTTATGTCACATTGGGCTGGGAGAAAAACGGGAAGAATGTTAAGAACAGGAGACTGATCTTCAAGAAGGAGCTTTTCAACAAGTTTATTCCACTCTTCCATATTTGTCATATCTTTAGAATAGACCTTTAAAATAGCAACGCCATGTTGATCAAAGAATTGCAGACTTTTTGTAGGTTTTCCAAGAATAACGACATCATATTCAAAACCGAACTTCCATTGTTTTGTAAAAATACGCAAATCAATTTCACCAAGTGTGATAGGAATATGTTCGTTTTGAACAATTTTTTCAAAACGTCCCGTTATTTCGTGAACAGCATATTCATTGCGAGTTAAGACCATGACGGTTCCAAGTCGAGGTGCATTTTCTAAGAGAGTAGCAACATCAGTTTGTAGCCTTTTTGCTTTTCCAATGGTACAATAAGCCGCAATAAGCTCTGCTTCAGATATACCAATCGAAACCGCAAAATCGCGGTTTCGCATTTCTTTTTTTTCTTCACGCAAACGAAGAATCATCTCAGCTGTATGTGCCATGAATTTACCTTATGTTACTTAACTCAAAAACTAACTTTCAAATTTTACAATTCCAAGGCAATAAATTAAATTCTTTTAAGAGTTCAATCTATCACAAAATAACACTCTATCGCCAACAGCTGAGCAATCAAAAAACGATAAAACAGAAAGAATTAAAACTTTTCTACCAAATCTTTGTAATTTAAAAGATGTTGAAAATAGAAACACAATAATTAATCCTTTTATCAATACGATTTTATTGACCGAATAATTAACAGAAGTGACTAAAACTTTTGTACAAACGACACCTTAAAGTTACGACCAGGCTGGCTATAATAATCTTTTGGTGTTGAACTTTTACCTGAAGGAAGTTCAGATACATTCCAATATTTTGTATTGAAAAGATTATAAACACCGGCTCTTAGAATAGGTCCCGTTTCACCGAATGGTTTCCACCACCCTGTCATATCAACGACATGATATCCTGGAATTTTTTGGTAATCAGATTCTCCGGCTACTTTGTCACGTTTAGCTGCCAAAGTAAGGATAATATCGCTTCCCCAAACCTCTTTTGCATATCCTAATCCGATAACTGCTTTCAAAGGAGGAATTGAGTTAAGATACTCCTTTTTATCAAGATCTTTTCCTTGTGAATAAGCAAGAGCAACATTGCTATGAAAACCATTTTTAAGAACTAAATGGGCTTTTGTTTCAACACCAAAAATTTGCACGTGAAAACGATTCATGTAATGCCGACGCGCAAATCTAAATTCCTCTGATGGCCCTCTATCCTCAGTATCTATGAAATTCTTATATTGATTGAAAAAGGCATTGAAGGAACCACCGAAATTTACATTTCCATACCGTAGACCAACATCATACCCATTGCTTGTTTCTGGTTGAAGATCAGGATTCCCTTTCACATAATAAGCAGAAGGTTTGATATAAGAGACGTAAAGTTCTGAAATACGTGGTGCACGAAAAGCCTGTGCCCACTGAGCATAGAGCGTTACTTGATTACGAACATCCCACTCCACGCGTAATTTAGGAGAAAAGCGTGAACCACTTCTTTCTGGAGGGAATTTATCAGAAATCAGTGCTTTCTCATAAGAAGGTGTTTTCTGAGGAACATATTTGTACCAATCATACCGGATTCCCGGTATTACACGAAAACGATCATCAACCAACCCAATTTCATCTTCAAAAACAAAACCTAAATTGTAACCATTTGTGTCTGGTGAATCTGATCGATTAGCAGGAACAAAAAGACATCCCCGAGCGTATTCTTTTATATGACAGTTGTCTTTACCTAACAAATAGTGATGAAATTTAGATGACGAAACATTCATTACAAACTTTAACGTATGGTTTATAGTGCCAAAATCCACTTTTTTAAGGGCATCAGCATTGAAACCATAATTGATATTACGCAAGAAATTATCTCTCAAATAATCCCCTTTGGGTGCTGAAACACGAACGCCTGTCATAACGTAACGACTTGATTGCCTTTGCCAATAAAGCTGCCCATTAAACACATCAAGAACTGCATCACCATTACCATTATAATTATAAGAAAGAGAAAAGCGCTCACGAAGTTTATTATCCTGCTCATAAACGGAACCTGGAGCGTATCTTTTAGACGAATTTAATTCATGTGTGTTACTATTATGACCAAAACGCTCTGCGGTAAAACCAAGGCGGTGATTATCACTCAAATATTGATGAATTTTAAAAAGCAAGTTATTTTTATCAAAGTGAGAAGGGTTTTTGCGCGTGCGTTCCTCATACCCTTCTACTGTTCCCATATTTTTGCGCTCATGACCTTCTACATAAGATCCTTGAAAAAGTAAAAATGTCCGGTAATTACGCACAGCAAAAGCTTGATCGATGCGCCAGCTGTTATCAACAGAATTATAACCACCTTTTATAAGGCTTCCCCAATTCTTTTCTTCCACGATCAGGTCTTCAGGATCAAGGGTACGCAACGCAATGATTCCCCCTAAGGCGCCAGAACCATAAAGACTAGAATCTGATCCTTGAATAGTATCAAACGTAGAAAGAGCATTGAAATCAAAAGTTGTGTTTCCACCTCCACCACGGAATATATCATTAAACCATGGAAGAGAAATACCATCCATTGTCGTAAGAACACGGTTTGCATCTAAACCCCGAATAACGAAACTGTTATTTTCTGAGTTATAGGATACGGAAGGATTAAGACGACTCACATCATAAACATCAGTTATTTGTCTTTCATCAATATTCTTGTTGGTCTTACGATCAGTCAGAATGGTTATTGAATTTGAAGCATCTTCTATTTTTTTTCCTTTAATAAGGATTGGTTTAAGTTCAGTGACAGCACTTCCATCTTTATTTTGTGCAAAAACAAATGAAGGTATACAGACCGATAATGCACTTAAAATTACACAGCTTTTATAGATATTTTTTCGTCTTATTTGCATAACACATCATAACCCTTTTAACCATCCCCTCTCTGTTTTGAAATTTTTTAATACAAAAAGGCTGGACTCACTGATTAAAACTTGCCAGCCAAGTAGGAATGATTTTGACAACGGCACAAAATCATTAGAAGACCATATTAAACATGACAAAATCAGTCAAGAAAAAAGTTGCAATTTCAAAATAGCCTGTTTTAATGAGATTGAACACCAATATTAAGCTTAAAATAGTGGCAGAATAAACGATGAATTTTGCAAATACGAAACAATTATTAACTCTTTGGATTGGTGCATTTATTGGGGCTTTCTTTTTGCATGTATTATTAGCAGCACAGTTTTATT
This sequence comes from Bartonella sp. AA81SXKL, assembly GCF_042196945.1. Lineage (NCBI taxonomy): Bacteria > Pseudomonadati > Pseudomonadota > Alphaproteobacteria > Hyphomicrobiales > Bartonellaceae > Bartonella > Bartonella sp. AA81SXKL. The sequence continues at coordinate 153,581 of NZ_JBHIRH010000002.1, forward strand.
TTCAAAGTACTGGTATAAGTAATGGCTTGCTTTCATCGGAGATTATGCTGACTTTTGTGCAAGAAACTGTATATCCGGATGTTGATACAGATTTGCCAGATATTCATAGAGAGTCGGATATTAATACAGAGCAAGAAGTATTACAGTCTGATCTCCTAGAGCAGGAGTCAGAAGGATTGGAATCCGTGGATGAAGTTCAATCGGAAGAACCTCAGCATATAGTAGAACAAGATGACTTAAAGCCTTTGGAAGAACCCCTACCTCAAAAAGTGGAGCATAAAGCGTTTATCAAAAAAACAATACCGATGCCAAAGGCTGTAGTAAAGCGCTCCAATGCAAAGGCGGTACGTTCTTCTTCCATCAACAAGGGCGGCGGTACAGCAGGGCTTGAAGATATGTTGTTAATGGAGTGGTTAGCAAAGGTACAGTCACAATTAGAAAGGCAAAAAAATTATATTGTGGGACAGCGCACCAATCGTACAAAAGGAACGGTGAAGTTAGAATTTATGGTGCATGAGCAGGGGAGTATTTTTTCTAGTCGTGTCATTGTTTCTGCTGGAGATCCAGAACTTGATCGATTAGCGATGGCAGCCCTTCGACGCGTTGGTTCTTTTCCACCACCACCACCATCAAAAGTGAATAAAACAATTAGAGTATCCCTAATATTTAGCTGATTTTTTATACGGGGCGATTTTCTTATAATATATTGATTTATAATGATTGTTTATAATTTTGATGAAAGTTCAAATATAATTTATTCGAATTTTTTTGATGTTGAATCAATCAAAACCATCCGCTTACTTATGATACAAGTTGAGGAGGAGCATGGATAAAAAACTTCTAAAAAGCAGTGAATATACTTCTTATGAGTGCTCTAAATGAAAGGGCTTTTGCAACATTGGGAGTTAAGGGATGATAGAGCTATAGGTTTTATTAATTAAAGGTTAATCGTGTCTAATCGATTTTTATACCATTCGTGAGAGGATTTTCGTAAGTACTTTTCAGATACACCGTTGTGAAATGGACTTAGAAACATTAAAATAAAACAATAATATAAATAAGAAAAACATACTATTTGGGGATGCTCTGTTTTGTGTAAAGGATGTGAGCTTATATGTAAAAATGAGAAAAAAGCAAAGATTCATCTTTATTATTAAAAGATATTGACATATTTAAAAGTCGTAAAACCGAATGAAAAGGGAAGGGGCAGAAGAGAATTGTTTGTCTTTAAGGCTTTCTAACTCAATGCGTCTCTCTTTCTGTTATCAGAGATAATCTAAACGATATACACAATAATGCGCCCCTATTGGGTATAGAAATATTGTAAGCAGAAAAAATAGTCTTAAAATAAGCTGTTTCACAAGATTTGAATATTGACTAATAAGCAACAGTAAAAGGATGAGCTATTTGTTTCACTCTTCTCTTATATTTGTAATCTCTATGATATTGTCATCTATGTTGAGAAGAAATGAATTATTTGTACTACCTGTTGATTTATAATGATAATTCATCATTTCGAATTTATTAATACTGAATCAATTAAAATTACTTTCTTATACGTCCTAAGAAAGTGGGTATGGTACTATTTAAAAAGGAATAAAAACACTTCTTATCAACGCTTTCAAATGCTATTTGGGAAGTTAAGGCATATTATTTCCGTCGACCAGAAAGCAAGTCGGTTTTTATATCTATTTTCCCAGTGAGTCTTGCTTTGTAGACACCATAATTTTCCATGACACGCATCACGTAATTACGTGTTTCTGTATAAGGAATACGTTCAATCCAATCAATGACGTTATCGAGAGATTGACCTCGAGGATCGCCATAACGTTTTATCCATTCATTGACTCGACGGGGACCCGCATTATAGCCAATAAGAGTTAGTATATAGGATCCATTAAAACGTTCCAATTGTTCATTGAGAAAATGGGTGCCTAATGTCACATTATAACGCGCATCACTGCTAAATCTTTTAGGAGACCATGCGATTGAGTATTTTTTTGCTAGTGCTTCTGCAGTTGTAGGAAGCAATTGGAGTATCCCTTGTGCACCTGCTTGTGATATGGCTGTTGGATTAAATTCGCTTTCTTTGTGTGCAATGGCATAGATAAGCGATTTTTCTTCTACAGAAATATTAGCAGAAGCTGGTATAGCTCCCAGAGGATGAGAGAGTGCACCGACATTTTTCCCCTGAAAAACAGCCATTTTTCCAATTTTGAGGCTGGTATAATAGTCTCCATTTTTTTCTGCCATAACAGCCAGAAGAGCTAATTCACCGGGGCTTTCTATTTTTTTTCCGAGCTCTCTATAAAAAATTTTAGCAAAATCAGCATATCCAGCTTCTTCAAGACGTTGAATTGCTTTGATCGCTTTTCGTGCACTAAAATGTTGTCGCTCAGCGATTGTTGGTTTAGGAAAAGAGATATTAAATTTTTTTTGGTTGAGTCGCGCAGCGGCTAATTGACCATAATACGTTGCGCCAAAATGAGCGGCGCGATGAAAGTATTGCTGGGCATTTTGATGTTCTTTTAGCGCTTCTGCTGTTCGTCCCATCCAGTAATATCCACGTGATGCATAAAAAGGTAAAGAAGAGAGTTGAGGAATACGTGAAAAATGCTGCATTGCCAACTTAGGGTTATGAAGAAACCGTAGTGCATACCATCCTGCGTGAAATTCAGCATCGACGGATAATGCAGATGTCATACCAGTGTGCCTTGCAACGAGTTGATAAGCTATTTGGGGTTTGTTTAAATCAAGCATTTCACGAGAAAGGGCGCGTTGCTCTTTCCACAATGATTGAGGGTTCATAAGATGGAATGCATCTTGTGATGTTTTCATCATGAGTGTTGCGGCTGCATCATATTGTTCTGTTCGCCGCAGATGGCGCATTCGAGCAAACTGGAAGAGAGGATCTTTTTTCCATGATCTCTCTACAGCTTTTAATTTTTGTGTAGCTCTAGGATCATTTTTTTCAACGGCTACAAAAGCATCAAAAAGAGATTGAGCATGGGCTAATTTTGCAACGCGTGCCGCTGAATCAAAACGATGTGCATACAACATAAACTGCATGCGTTTTAAATGATCAATAGGTTTTAAGGCAGCACTTGCATTTTTAAGAACAAATACTTCTTCTTGTGCATTAAGCCGTGTTTTATGCCACCATGGTGCAATAATGTGTTGAGCACGGGTGATTTGTCCCGTTGCAATGAGTGCTTTAGCAAAGAGAGCCATGCCTTGTGCTGTAAGGGGGGGATGATGAGAAAATTTTTGGATAATGGCGTGTGTGATATTGGTTTCGTTAAGAAAAGCACGTTCAGCATTGCGTTGCATCGTTTCTATACCAGGCCATCCTTTTAGCATGTTAATTGCATTAGATATTTCAGAGCTTGGTATATTATTTTGCTTTGATAGTCCTAGCGCCCATGTCAAAATATAACGATCAAGGCTATGTTTTTCCATTGAATTACGAAGATTTATTGTTTTTGCAATATTGTTGTTTGCTAGTGCATCTAATCCAGCTTTTAGTTGTTTGAGTGTCGCAGTATTGTGCGATGTCGTGTGTCTCTGTTGAAGAGGTTCTTGAGCTTCTTGTTTTATGGCAATGGGGGTAGGACGTGTCGAAGGGATTGGTACTTTCCCATGTAAAAGCGGTGTTTGTGCAAGTGCACTTGAAAATAAAATTCTTATTGCCAGTATAAGTGCAGTAAAGGTTGATACGAAAAGAGAGGTGGAAAATACACGCATAGAGAAAAGACCTTGAGACCTTGCTTTTTGTAAAAACTTAAGGATTTATAGAACACAAGCATGAAAAACGCGTTAATATAGACGGCTTATTTTAAAGAAATGTTCAACATTTAAGGAGGGACATTTTCATCTTATGGGGGCTTTTTTTGAAATTCATCTTGCTTCAATGATAGAGCAAGATTATGCTCTATTTAAAATTTATAAAAGGCGATTATAAAAAAAATAAAAGCAAACATTATAGGGAGTTTATCATGCTCAAGGGAGCTATAACTGCGCTTATCACACCGTTTGATAACAAGGGCGCGATTGATGAGAAGGCGTTTTGTGATTTTGTTGAATGGCAGATCACACAAGGGATTAACGGTGTAAGCCCTGTTGGGACAACAGGTGAATCAGCAACGTTAAGTCATGAAGAACATAAGCGGATTATAGAATTGTGTGTTGAGCAGGTTGCAAAGCGTGTTCCTGTTGTTGCTGGAGCGGGATCAAATAGCACAAGTGAGGCCGTAGAGCTTGCACAATACGCGCAAAAAGCTGGTGCAGATGCAGTTTTGGTTGTCACTCCCTATTATAATAGACCAAATCAATCTGGTTTATACAAGCACTTTTCTTCCATTGCCAAAGCTGTTTCTATTCCAATTATAATTTATAATATTCCTGGTCGTTCTATTATCGATATGGCTGTAGAAACGATGAAAGACCTTTATCAAGATTTTAACAATATCATTGGTGTTAAGGATGCAACGAGCAGAATTGAGCGCGTTAGTGAACAAGGTGAAAAGTGTGGAAAAGATTTTGTGCAGCTTTCCGGTGATGATTGTACGGCGTTAGGTTTTAATGCACATGGAGGTATGGGGTGTATTTCAGTTTCCTCTAATGTTGCTCCAAAGCTTTGTGCAGAGCTTCAAGCCGCTTGTTTTCGTGGTGATTATAAAACAGCACGAGAATTAAATGATCGCTTGATGCCTCTTAATCGTGCTGTATTTATTGAACCTAGTCCAGCAGGTATTAAATATGCTGCTGCAAAATTAGGATTTTGTGGTGATACTGTGCGTTCTCCTATTGTTCCATTAACAGAAAGAACAAAGAAGATTATTGATGCAGCCCTCAGTCATGCTGGTCTTTTAAAAGCATAAAATGATATTGACAAAGCCATGAATAAAAAAAAGAACGCGCCCGTACGGAAAATAATTGCTGACAATCGTAAAGCACGTTTTAATTTTGAAATCCTTAATAATCTCGAGGCTGGTCTTGTCCTTCAGGGAGCGGAAGTGAAGTCCTTACGTTCTAATCATGCCAATATTGCTGAAAGCTATGCGAGTTTTGAGAATGGGGAATTATGGTTAGTAAACAGCTATATTCCTGAATATACGCAGGCTAATCGTTTTAATCATGAACCACGACGTTTGCGCAAATTATTACTTTCAAAACGTGAGATAGCACGTTTTTTTAATGCAACGTCTCGTGAAGGAATGACACTTGTTCCTCTCAAACTTTATTTTAATGAACGAGGGCGCGTTAAGTTGGAGATCGCTCTAGCGCGAGGGAAAAAGCTTCATGATAAGCGCGAAACGGAAAAAAAACGCGATTGGGGACGTGAAAAAGCAAGACTTTTAAAAAGGTATGGCTAATGGATGCGATCTAGATATTCTTTATTCATAGCACTGTTTAAAACAGTTTTAGCATTGATTTAAGTATGTTTTTGCTGCTTGAAAGATTTGATGAAACATGGCGTCTGTCAAACGTCCAGTATTTGTATTATAACGAGAACAGTGATAGCTCGAAAAGATGCGTAATCTGCCGATGTTATTGATTTCGCCGTGTCCAAAAGGGTGAGCTAAAACTTTTGCATTAAGGGCACGTATCGTTGAATGGTGCGCAATGGTGCCTAAGGTAATAACGGCTTTAAGTTTGGGAAGATTTGTTAAAAGAGGTGAGAAGAAATAGCGGCACGTGTTAATTTCTGCACCGGTGGGTTTATTTTCTGGTGGAACACAACGAACAGAGTTAACAATTGCTGCATCAATAAGTTCAAGAGTATCGTCTGCTCTTTCTTCAAAGGTTCCTTGGGCAAAACCAAACTTTTTTAAAGTTGAATAAAGTAAGTGCCCAGCATAATCACCAGTAAATGGACGTCCAGTTCGATTTGCTCCGCGTAATCCAGGAGCAAGCCCAACAATAAGAAGGCGTGTTGTATCTGGCCCTTTATAAGGAAAGAATGGGCGCACCGGTGCGTTATACCAACTTGGTTCTTTTGCACGCCAGCCAGCGATAAATTGATGAAGCCTCGGACATAAATTGCAATTTTTGGGTGGTTCTGGGCACAGTGATGTTAATTGGCTATTCATGGTGTTAGGCATCAATCGTTTTTCTATTTTTTGAGTCTTTATAGCGTATATGACGGGTTATGTTTTGATAAACAATCTATAATGAATATAAATAAACTTTTTTAGAAGAAAGTTTAATATAAACTTATTGCTCATTATTGTGTAAAGAGAGGTCATTTTTCAGTAATTTATTCGATGAATAAGAGTGCGATACACATGACGTTCAAAGAAAAAAGTTCTCTCTTTAGATGAAGATATTATCATAAAAAGTATGTATAAGGCTGCTGTTATTGCAAAGGGTTTAAACAGCAGGTATTCCTTTTAAAAGGATAAGGACTCCAGACAAGTATTTTGTCAAGAAAGACCTCCCTTTGTTTGAAGTCAATCTATTGGAATGCTTTTAAAAGAAATTTTGATAACGAGCATGGATAGGTTATACATTTTTATAAATTTTCCAAGAATTTTTTTAAATAAGTTCTTTAATCAAAAAATATAAAAGTTTGTGTTGTTTTTCTTGTGTTTTATTTTGATTATTGTATATACTCCTTTATCCGCTATTATTTTTTTATTTGAGAAAGAGGCATAAATGGCCCGCGTAACGGTAGAAGATTGTATTGATAAAGTTGACAACCGCTTTGAATTGGTACTTTTAGCAGGTCATCGGGCGCGTCAGATTTCACAAGGAGCGCAGATTACGGTTGATCGTGATAATGATAAAAATCCAGTTGTTGCTTTGCGTGAAATAGCAGAAGAAACATTGTCGCCTGCTGATTTAAAGGAAGACCTTATTCATTCGCTGCAAAAGCATGTGGAAGTAGATGAGCCAGAAATGGCAAGTGGATTTATTACCCATTCAGGTGAAGCTGAAAGTGTTTTTAATACGTCGTCGCAAGAAGAAGGTACTTCATTTGATCATATGTCAGAAGAAGAGCTTTTAGCGGGTATTGAAGGTTTGGTTGTTCCAGAAAAAAGTGACGATTATTAATTGCAGCAATTTATGTTAAAGGGGTAAAGATACTTTGTCATGTGAGGAGCAATTATTTTTCGTGTCTTTTATTAATAGGACGTGTTCAATAAAGATTAGGGGTGTGAAAAGATAAAGGATATGCTCGTATGATGCGTCAGTGTGAGCTTGTTGGACGTGTTCAACGTTACAAGTCTGACGTAGATGAGGCTCTTTTAAACAGGGCCTATGATTATGCAATGAAAAAGCATGCACATCAAAAGCGTGCGTCAGGTGATCTTTATTTTTCTCATCCTTTAGAAGTTGCTGCTATTTTGACAGATATGCGGTTGGACGAGGCAACGATTGCTGTTGCTCTTTTGCATGATACAATTGAAGATACAAGCGCTACACGAGCAGAAATTGATCAGCTTTTTGGTTCTGAAATTGGAAAGTTGGTTGAAGGGCTTACAAAGCTTAATAAGCTTGATCTTGTATCAAAGAAAGCCGTACAAGCAGAAAATCTTCGTAAACTTCTTATAGCTATTTCTGATGATGTTCGTGTTCTTTTAGTCAAACTTGCTGATCGTCTTCATAATATGCGTACCCTTGGTGTTATGCGTGATGATAAACGTCGGCGAATTGCTGAGGAGACGATGGATATCTATGCGCCACTTGCAGGTCGTATGGGTATGCAGGATATGCGTGAGGAATTAGAGGATCTCTCTTTCTTTTATTTAAATCCAGAAGGTTATCGTACGATTACCAATCGACTTTCTGAATTATTGAAACACAACCGTGATTTGCTTTCCACAATTGAAAATGAATTGACAAAACTTTTTTTCGAGCATGGCATTAAAGCAGATGTTAAAAGCCGTCAGAAAAAATCTTATTCAGTCTTTCGCAAAATGGAAAGTAAAGCATTATCTTTTGAACAATTATCGGATATTTTTGGATTTCGTGTGATTGTTGAGTCCGTGAATGATTGTTATCGTGCTCTTGGTGTCATTCATACGACATGGCCAATGGTTCCTGGTCGTTTTAAAGATTATATCTCTATACCAAAGCAAAATGATTATCGTTCTATTCATACAACAATTGTTGGTCCTTCAAGACAACGTGTTGAGTTGCAAATTAGAACGGCTGCTATGGATGAAGTTGCTGAATATGGGGTTGCTGCTCATTCCATATATAAAGAGCACGGCTCCAATTATTCGACTGTGAAGTTATCAAGTGAAACGAATGCCTATGCATGGTTGCGTCAAACGATACAATCTTTGTCTGATGGAGATAATCCAGAAGAGTTTTTAGAACATACAAAACTTGAGCTTTTTCAAGACCAAGTTTTTTGTTTTACGCCGAAAGGTCGATTAATTGCTTTTCCTAAAGGAGCTACGCCTATTGATTTTGCTTATGCCGTCCATACAGATATCGGTGATTCTTGTGTTGGTGTAAAAATCAATGGTCGTATTATGCCTTTAATGACCAAATTAAAAAATGGTGATGAGGTTGATATTATTCGCTCACACGCTCAAATTCCGCCAGCAGCATGGGAATTTCTTGTTGTCACGGGTAAAGCACGTTCAGCTATTCGACGAGCAAGTCGTGCAGCGGTACGTAAACAATATTCGGGTTTAGGATATCGTATTCTAGAGCGTTCATTTGAATATATGGGAAAGCAATTTTCAAAAGACCTTTTGAAGAAAGTTTTGCCACGTTTAGCACGTAAAGATGTAGAGGATGTATTGGCTGCTGTTGGGCGTGGAGAGCTGTTTTCCGCTGATGTGATTAAAGCGGTTTATCCTGATTATCAAGATCACCGTGTGGTACAAAAGTCATCTTTTAAGCCTGGGGAAGAAGGTTGGTTTAATATTGAAAATGCTCAAGGTATGATTTTTAAAGTTCCAGAAAATGAAAAGAATGGAATGGTCGAGAATCATCAATCTAAAGCCTTGCCTATTAGAGGAACCCGTGGAGATATACCCGTACGTTTTTCACCGGAAGGAGCAGTACCTGGAGATCGGATTGTTGGTATTATGCAGCCAGGAGCTGGGATCGTTATTTATCCAATCCAGTCTTCAGCTTTGATGGCGTATGATGATCAACCAGAACGATGGATTGATGTCCGCTGGGATATTGATGCCCAAATGAATGAACGTTTTCCTGCACGGATGAATATTTTAGTTGTAAATAGTCCTGGTTCTTTGGCTGAAATTACACAAATAATTTCTGCTAACGATGCCAATATCCAAAATTTATCTTTTATCCGTACAGCACCAGATTTTACAGAAATTATGATTGATTTGGAAGTGTGGGATTTAAAACATTTGAATCGTATTTTTTCTCAGTTAAAAAAGGCAGGTTCAGTAAGTACAGTACGGCGGGTTCATGGATAAAAAGAAAGATTTTGCAATGAATACACAAGATGTCATTGATATTTTTAAACAAGCAGATGCTATTCTAGAAGGGCATTTTATTTTAACATCGGGGCGCCATAGTGCGACTTATATGCAAAAAGCGAAAGTATTCATGCATGCTGACTTGACGGAAAAGTTATGTCGTGGATTGGCTGAAAAAATCAAAAAATCTATTGAGGGAAAAATTGACTATGTTGTTGGTCCCGCAATTGGCGGTCTTATTCCTTCCTATGAAACTTCACGTCACCTTGGTGTTCCTTCTCTTTGGGTAGAGCGTGTAAATGGCATCTTTGAATTGCGTCGTTTTGAAATCAAGAAGGGTGCACGGGTTGTTATTGTTGAAGATATTGTAACAACGGGTCTTTCCATTCGTGAGACTGTTGAAGCGCTTGTTGCAGCAGGAGCAGAGGTATTGGCCAGTGCATGTATCCTTGATCGTTCTGGTGGTAAGGTCAATGTTGGAGTTCCATTGATTGCGCTTGCTGAATACGAGATAACCTCTTATGCTAGTGATGCACTTCCTGCAGAGCTTTCTGTTCTTCCCGCGATTAAACCAGGCAGTCGAAATATTTAATTGTCGTTCTATTTTTTTTGTGCAAAAGCTTAAAAAGATTAATTTGGATGATATAGATTATTTCATCATCAAAAGATGTATATTGAGAGTCATATGCTTTTTCGTCGTCGAAAACCAATAGATTTTGTAACGCGTATTCGACTTTGGTTATGGCCACGTCGTTCATTTTCTCGCTCATTTTGCTACATACATAAACGTATTTTGCGTATATCAGCAACACCGCATGAAGTAGCATTAGGGGTTGCTGTTGGCGTTTTTTTAGCTTGTTCACCTTTCTTTGGGCTGCATATTATTTTGGCAATATTTTTTTCTTGGCTTTTGCGTGCAAACTTTGCTGCCGCAATCATTGGGACAATTTTTTCTAATCCACTCACATTTTTATTGATTGTCATGGCTGATTATAAAGTAGGGTATTTTTGTTTATCACTTTTTAGCGATGTCAAAGAGATTTCTCTTTCGCAAATTCGTGCTCTATTTAATGGTTTGACATTGTCAAATCTCTCTCTCCTCTTTAAAGGCGCATGGGACACAATTATGAGTCCTATGATTTTAGGGGGAACTCTTTTAGGTATTGTTTTTGGTGGTTTATCTTATATAGGTGTTTACAGAGCAACGGTTCGTTTTAAACAAAAGCGATATCAAAAGATTATAAAAAAAGGCGTTTAAAGAAGCGCTCATCGTAAGAAAGATCGGGTAATATCTTATGATTATTGGTCTTGGAAATGATCTGGTTGATATACGACGTATTGAGAAAATGTTGGTTCGTTATGGTGAGCGTTTTATCCAACGTATTTTTACGGATATTGAAAGAAATAGATCTGAAAATCTCAAAAAAAGCTCCTCTTCCTATGCAAAAAGATTTGCTGCTAAAGAAGCATGTGCTAAAGCCTTAGGAACGGGAATCGCTTGTGGTATCAATTGGAAAGACATGGGGGTAGTCAATTTGCCATCTGGTAAACCAATAATGCAATTAACAAATCGTGCGCAAATACAACTTCAAAAGTTATTACCTCCTCATCATGATGCAGTTATTCATCTTAGTATAACAGATGATTTTCCTTGGGCACAGGCATTTATTATTATCGAAGCACTTCCACGTGGATAGATGGCGTGAGAGATTGTGCTTTTGTTATTTGAATATTATGATGAAAAAAATTATATCTGTGATGAGAAGGCAGTTGGTGATGATCCAAAAAGATAAAGTGCATAAAAAAGAAAAAAAAGGTGGGCTTCGTGAATTTATTTCTGTTTTAATACAGGCTCTACTTTTAGCAGCGTTTATTCGGACACTTTTTTTCCAGCCGTTTAGTATTCCTTCCGGTTCAATGCGTCCTACTTTGTTGGTGGGAGATTATCTGTTTGTTTCTAAGTATGCATATGGGTATTCTCGTTTTTCCATCCCCTTTTCTCCTCCTCTTTTTTCTGGACGGATTTGGGCATCTCAACCTCAACGTGGAGATGTGGTCGTTTTTCGCTTACCAAGTAATCCGAAGATTGATTATATAAAACGCGTCGTTGGGCTACCAGGTGATCGTATACAAGTCCGTCAAAGTGTCCTTTATATTAATGATGAGGCTGTTTCACGTCACTTTATGGGGGAGATTGATAATTCTGATATAACGGAAGTGAACTATCCTGTTGAGGTTTATCGCGAGACAATGCCTAACGGTGTCAGTTATGATACACTTGATTTAGCTTTCATCCCGAAAGTTGATGATACAGAAGTCTTTGAAGTTCCTCAGGGACATTACTTTATGATGGGGGATAACCGCGACAATTCAGATGATAGTCGTTTAGATGTAGGCTATGTTCCAGAAGAAAATCTTATTGGTCGCGCGAGCGTGATTTTCTTTTCTATCAGTAATGGTTCAAGTGCTTGGCAGATTTGGCGTTGGCCATTTGATGTGCGTTGGAAACGTTTGTTTTCTTTCATAAATACGGTTCATGATTTGCCGCTTATCAAGCAAGGAAACAACGATGAAACGTCTCATGATTGATCAGCTTTTCAAGCTGACGGGGCATCGTTTTAAAGATGAAGAGAGGTTAAAGAAGGCATTAACACACTCGAGTGTACAAGATTCGGAACAGGGGAATTATGAACGACTAGAGTTTCTAGGGGATCGGGTTTTAGGGCTTTTGATTGCAGAGATGCTGTATCAACTTTTTCCTCAGGCAAGTGAAGGTGAATTATCAGTCCGTTTAAATCATCTGGTCAATGCACAGACATGTGCTGATATTGCGCGTGAAATGAGACTTCCTGATATGATCCGTGTTGGTTTTGAGATGAAAAATTTTGAGGGGCGTCGACTTATCAATATGCATGCAGATGTCGTGGAAGCTTTGATTGCCGTAATATATCTCGATGGAGGATTGGAAAGTGTTCGCCCTTTTATTCAAAAATATTGGCAAAGTAGGGCAAAGAAAATGGATGCTGGTCGACGTGATGCCAAGACAGAATTACAGGAATGGGCGCATATCCAAGGCAATGCACAACCACATTATCAGGTTATAAAACGTTCAGGTCCAGATCACGATCCTGTTTTTATGGTAGAGGTCAGTATTTCTGGGTTTGCTTCAGAGATTGGGCAGGGAAGCTCCAAAAGATATGCTGAAAGAATGGCAGCTGAAAAAATTTTGCGACGAGAGGGTGTATGGAAAACAGTGGGAAAAAATAATCATGAGTGACGTTATGAAAACGCGTTCTGGGTTTGTTGTGCTTATTGGGATGCCTAATGCCGGTAAATCGACATTGGTTAATCAATTGGTTGGAACAAAGGTTTCAATTGTAACACATAAGGTACAAACAACACGAACTTTAATCCGCGGTATTGTCATTCATGATGATGTGCAAATTGTGTTGGTCGATACACCGGGTGTTTTTCGTCCCCATAAGCGCTTAGAACGAGCCATGGTCTCTGCTGCTTGGGGAGGGGCTAAGAGCGCTGATGTTCTGCTTGTTTTAATTGACGCTCAAAGTGGTCTTTCGGATGAAGTTGATATGATGTTAGATATTGTAAACAATATGAAACAAGAAAAAGTTCTTGTTCTTAATAAGGTTGATACAGTTGTTAAATCATCTCTTCTAGCGTTAACCACTAAAATAAATGAACGTGTAAAGTTTGCGCAAACATTTATGATTTCTGCTCTAAACGGTTCTGGTTGCAAGGATTTACTTCATGCGTTGAGTAACATGATGCAGGAAGGACCATGGTATTATCCGGAAGATCAAATTTCTGATATGCCTATGCGTCATCTTGCTGCTGAAATTACGCGTGAAAAACTTTTTCTTCGTCTTCATGATGAACTTCCTTATTCCTCAACGGTTGAAACAGAAAACTGGGAAGAGCGTTCAGATGGTTCCGTTAAAATTAATCAAGTTATTTATGTCGAGCGTGAGAGTCAGAAAAAAATTGTCTTAGGAGCAAAAGGCGATACAATTAAAGCGATTGGTCAAGCAGCACGTAAAGAACTCATGGAAATTATGGATCAAAAGGTTCATCTTTTTCTCTTTGTGAAAGTGCGCGATAATTGGGATACCGATCCAGAACGTTATCGTGAAATGGGATTGGATTTTTTAAAATAAGATTTTTAAAAATAATTAAAGTAAAATGAAGTGGAAAGAACAAGCCGTTATACTTGGTACGCGCCAATATGGTGAAACAAGTGTTATTCTTGAGATTATGACACGTGAACATGGTCGTTATATGGGAGTGGTAAAAGGGGGGCGCTCGCGTCGCATGGCAGCTCTTCTTCAACCTGGAAATTTTGTGGAGGCTGAATGGTGGGCTCGTTTAGACGAACATTTGGGACTTTTTCGGCTTGAAGCTCTTGATTTACATGCGGCACGATTAATCTGTCTACCAGAAGCACTTTATGCTTTGCAATTGATAGCTTTTCATTTGCGGCTTCTTCCCGAACGTGATCCGCACCCCATTTTATATGATATTTTACACCTTTTTATGCAGAATTTTGATGAACCATTTGTAAATGCAGAATTGCTTGTACGTTTTGAAATGCGGCTTCTTGAAGAACTTGGTTTTGGTCTTGATTTATCTTGTTGTGCTGCAACAGGTCGTCAGGAAAGGCTTCATTACGTATCACCAAAATCTGGTCGGGCTGTCTGTGAAGAAGCAGGAGAACCTTGGAAAAAAAAACTTCTTATTCTACCACAGTTTCTTGTACAAAGAATGACTCGTCCTGCTGATTTTAGTGATATAATAAATGGTTTTATACTGACGGGTTTTTTTCTTATGCGTCATGTCTGGGAGCCACGAGATATAAAGCAGCCGTCAGTGCGCATGAATTTGATACAATTGTTTGAGCGCCAATTTGGTGTACAGGCATTAATTTGTTGATCTGATGATAATTGAATGGGAAAATGAGAATTTTAAAGACAATTGCTGAAGTTCGCCAATATACTTCAGAGGAACGACGTTTAGGTTTTTCGATTGGTTTTGTTCCAACAATGGGGGCATTGCATGATGGTCATCTTGCATTAGTACAGTATGCAAGAGCAATGTGTGATCGCGTAGTAGTTTCTATTTTTGTCAATCCAAAGCAATTTGGACCTCATGAAGATTTTTCTCAATATCCAAGAGATTTGAAGGGCGATTGTGCTTTGTTAAAAGAAGCAGGTGTTGAATGTGTTTTTGCTCCTTCTGTAGATGAAATGTGGCCACCAGGAAATGACACAATTGTACAAGTGAAAAAATTATCACGTATTTTGATGGGAAAATTACGTCCAGGGCACTTTTGTGGTGTAACAAGCGTTGTTGCTAAACTTTTTAACATTGTCCAACCAGATAAGGCTTTTTTTGGGGAAAAAGATTTTCAACAAATTTTAATTATTCGGCGTATGGTTGAAGATTTGGCTTTTCCTATTGAAATCGTTGGAGTTCCTATTCTACGGGAGTCAGATGGTGTAGCTTGTTCTTCACGCAATCAGCTTTTAACATTAGAAGATCGTAAAGCTGCCAAAATTCTTCCTGAAAGTGGAAAAGCTGCTGAAAAGCTTTACCATGAAGGTGAACGGTCGGTTGATAAATTATGCAAAACTGTTCATGATATTTTACAACAAGAAACGCGTGCAATCATTGAAGCGATAGATTTACGGGATATGGAAAATTTATGCGTGATTAGAGGAACATTGAATAAACCAGCAGTTTTACTTCTTACTGTCCGCTTTGGTGAGGTAAGGCTGATTGATCAATATATATTGCAAGAGAAGGGTGGAAAATGAGTGTACATAAAACCGTAAAGCGTATAACATCTTCCGAAATACGTGCAAGAAAGGGACAACAGCCAATTGTTTCTTTAACAGCTTATCAAGCTTATACTGCGCGGATTGCTGATCCATATTGCGATATCCTTTTGGTTGGTGATAGCGTTGGGATGGTTGTGTATGGGTTTGAGACAACGCTTCCTGTTAATTTAGATATGATGATTTTACACGGGAAAGCCGTGGTGCGTGGATCTCAAAAAGCTCTTGTGGTTATTGATATGCCTTTTGGTTCTTATGAAGAAAGTCCAGAACAAGCTTTTTTTAATGCATCGCGTATTCTTGCTCAAACGGGGTGTGGTGCAGTTAAGCTTGAAGGGGGTGTTTATATAGCAGAAACAATAGATTTTTTGTGTAAACGTGGCATTCCAGTGATGGGGCACATTGGTCTTACACCCCAGGCGGTGAATCGTTTTGGTGGCTTCAAAACACAAGGACGCAAGGAGAATGATTGGCAAAGAATTGAAGCAGATGGAGCAGCGATTGAAGAGGCAGGTGCTTTTGCTGTTGTTTTAGAAGGGATTGTCGAACCTTTAGCGGTGAAACTGACAAATAAGCTTTCTATCCCTACGATCGGTATAGGGGCGTCTAATCAATGTGATGGACAAGTATTGGTTATGGAAGATATGTTGGGCTATGGTTCTCATGTGCCAAAATTTGTACGCCGTTATGGAGACCTTGAACAAGCCATGGAAACTGCAATAAAGAATTATGCAGAGGATGTCACATCTCGTGCTTTCCCAGCGGATAATGAAGTTTATAAACTAAAATAAACTTCAGTTTAAGATGAAAGGTTTGACAAGAGAACATTTGTTGTTTTGATAATAAATGTGCATTATTTAATATATTTTGTATACAATTTGAGCTGTGATTTTTTCCATTTCTTGAATGGAGTCACGCCTCTCATGCAAAACAGAACGCCATTGGGTCGCTAATTCACGTGCTTTTTTAAAGAGAGCTTTCTTAAGGCACCCAATCCTATTTCGCTACGGCGTTCGTGAATAATATAGTGGTAAGTCCCTTATGAAGTGTATAAAATTTATAGAGCACTCCCGTCTTTACGCTTCATAAGAAAGCAAGCCGGCATCATCACACACTTTGCCAATTTTCAATGCTGCGACAGCGCTTAGCACTTGAGATGGTTCATAAGAAGCATTTTAACTCTTTCTTTAAAAAATTTTACCCACACGCCAGCCCCGCTTGTGGTGTGCAAGAGAATGATTTTGATTGATTCAATATAAACAGATTTGAAATGAGTGAAGCTTACGATATTAGGAGCTCTCATTCAAAATGAAAAAACAATGAATTATTATTATAAGTCAGTGTGATGAGTCTGTAATGACAAGGAATCAACAATGCGAAGAGTCTATAATCTTTGGGCATCTAAGTCATTAAAGCGCGTTAAAAATGCGTTTTCAATGTGTTGTGTAGAATAAGGGGATAAATTAAGATCATCGGGTAGAATATTATTGGGAGAGCCAAAATAGTGAAGGGCTTCTTCTGTATTAAATCCAGCAAGCGTAATCGCTTCATAATAGGCAGCAATACGGTCGGCTTGTTTAATTTTTTTTAAAAGTTTTTGAGAAAGATCAACGGGAAGAGAAAAGCGCATGTGGATAGCATCTTGGATGCGCTTTTCAACGCGTTCATATTGTTTTCCTATGACAGCTTTAAAAGGGGAAATCATATCGCCGATGACATATTCTGGAGCATCATGAAGAAGGGTATAAAGACATTCATTGCTTCCCGATTGTGGAAAAAGTTTTTGAAATATTTGTTCAACCAAAAGTGAATGTTGTGCAACAGAATAGGCATGCTCTCCTCGTGTTTGACCGTTCCAACGTGCTACGCGAGCAAGTCCATGGGCAATATCTTCAATTTCAACATCAAAAGGAGAAGGGTTGAGAAGATCAAGTCGCCTTCCAGAGAGCATTCTTTGCCAAGCGCGGGCTTCTCCATTTTTTAATAATTCAGCTTTAGCCATGAGTGTTTTCTATAGTATTTTCAGGAAAGGTAAAATTCATATTTTCAGCAATGCTTATAGTGACAGGAATGTTTTTTACAGTAAAGGGGATGTTATGATCCATAGCATCTTTGACGTGGTCAATACGCATTAAAGCAAGAGCCTCATTTTCTACACATGTTCCCAAGTAGCCAAGCACTTTTGTTCCTGCTTCAATGCTAGATTGAGGGGTTAATTTACACTGGCCTTTTACAATAAAAATACGGCGACGTGCTGCACGGCGGTGGTGCATTCGTGAAACAATTTCTTGTCCAATATAACATCCTTTATTGAATGCAAGTCCATTGATTTGATCGTAATTAATATCATGAGGAAAGACTTTGCCAATTTCATAGTCTTGATCACTTTCCGCAATTGCATAACGGATACGCAATTGATTCCATGTGTCATGATATTCTGAAGTCAAAAAAGGTTTTTTGCCATAGATTCGTATTATTTTTTCTTGTTGTGGGAAGCGTTTATCAACAAAACTTGAATCAAAATTTAAAGCATCTGATTCATTATTCAAAGAAACTGTAACAAGCTCTTGGAATGGTTGTGTAATTTCTACTTTTTTGCGCAGCTTATAGAGCAACAGACGCTTATGGAGCGTATCAGCTAAAGGCATTCTGATATCAATCAAGTAACCATCTTCTTTTTTTCCGATAAGAAAATCAGCAAGAACCTTTCCTTGTGGGGATAAAAGGGCTCCAGGGAAAAGTTCCTGTGGACTGATTTTTTTTACATCTGTCGTGATCAGGGATTGTAGAAAATCTGTTGCTTCTTCACCTGTAATTTGAATAAGCCCGCGGTTTTTTAAGCAAATGGCATTTTGTTTTTCAATCATGGTTCTTGCCTTTCTGCTCAAAGTTACATAATCGATAAGTGAGCAATATGTAAGGAGCGTGGTTATGTTTAAAACATTTGATACAATTTTTAAAGGTGCAACACTTGTGAATCATGATGGAAGAAGCAAGCGTGATATTGGTATTACAAATGGTCGTATTGCTGAAATAGGCGACCTTACATGTGCATCGGCTAGTGAGGTCATTGATTGTACGGGGCTTCATATTTTACCAGGAGTTATTGATAGCCAAGTGCATTTTCGTGAGCCAGGAAATGAATATAAGGAGGATTTGGAAAGTGGCTCGTATTCTGCTGTGTTAGGGGGTGTTACGGCAGTTTTTGAAATGCCTAATACCAATCCATTGACAACATCAGAAGAAACATTAAGCGATAAGGTTCAACGCGCATTTCATCGAATGCATTGTGATTTTGCATTTTGGGTTGGAGGAACGCGTGAAAATGCTCATGAACTATCTGAATTAGAAAGACTTCCTGGTGCGGCTGGAATTAAAGTTTTTATGGGGTCCTCTACCGGTGATCTTTTGGTTGATGATGATGAAAGTGTACGCCTTATTTTGAAGAATACACGCCGTCGTGCGGCTTTTCATTCTGAAGATGAGGCGAGGCTCAAAGAGCGTAAAATATTGCGTATTGAAGGGGATGCATCGTCACATCCGATTTGGCGTGATGAAGTTGCGGCATTAAAATGTACGCAGCGTTTGGTAAAAATTGCTCATGAGACGAAGGCTCGGATTCATGTGTTACATCTTTCGACAGAAGAAGAAATTGATTTTCTAAAAAAACATAAGGATGTTGCAACAATTGAAGTGACACAACATCATTTGACGCTCACGGCTGATGATTATAAGAAGTTTGGTACATTAATTCAGATGAATCCGCCTATTCGTGAGCCGCGCCACCGTGACGCTCTTTGGTACGGTGTTCAACAAGGAATTATTGATGTCTTAGGTTCAGATCATGCGCCTCATACTCTTGAAGAAAAACTTCAACCTTATCCCTCTTCACCTTCAGGTATGACAGGCGTGCAAACAACAGCAGCAATTATGTTGACACATGTGAATGCAGGAAAAATATCTCTTGAACGTTTTGTTGATCTCACTTCACATGGCCCTAGTCGTATTTTTGGTATAAGTTGTAAAGGGCGCATTGCTGTTGGGTTTGATGCTGATTTAACCATTGTTGATCTTAAGCGAGAGGAAATTATTACGAATAGCTTAATTGGTTCTCGCGCCGGTTGGACACCTTATGATGGTCAAAAAGTTAAAGGTTGGCCTGTTGGGACTATTATCCGTGGTATGCGCGTTATGTGGGAAGGTGAAATTGTCACACCTTCACAAGGAGAGCCTGTTAAATTTATGGAAACTTTGGTGTAAACAGATTAAAATTATAAGTATGCCGTAAAATACCATCCTTTAGAGTGGTGATATAGGGTATGTCAGCCTCTTTGGTACATAAGTGTTTTTTTAATGAGTGGTGAATATTTTTAGGCTTGTTTTTAGAAACTATGAAGCAAATTACATGAGTGGGAAGCCAAGAGGAAACTTATTCAACAAGAACCTAGATTATTTACAGAGCAAATTTAGTTAAAAATCTTTGTCCGTTAAAGTGTGGGGAGGAAGCCAAAGAACAGTTTTGTATGGGGAAAAAGGCGCATATGAATAAAAGCGTATCAAGACATTATTCTTTAAACGTCTCTCTATTTTCAGAGCTGGTTTATTGCTCCCCGCATTTGTGAAAGGAGTATCATTGATATCGCTAAGATTGAGAGAGCTACTTTTTGTATAGATTAATTATTTATAATGCATGAGGAGGTTTTCAGATAAAATTCTTCCTTCCTCAATGTATCTTTGGTTGGCTTCAATGGCTGCTTGTGTACAATGATGATAATTTTCTGAGAAAGCACGATACGCTTCATTAAACGCTTCATAAAAATAAGCACGTCTTTGTGGAATGGGGCGTTCTGCTTCAATCAGTGCATTCATATAGTCATACCATTGGTTTGTTGGAGGCTCGCAAAGATTTTGGAGAGAATGCAATGATCCCAAAATTTCTGCTAGTCGGAGTAATTTTTTTTCATAAGGTGGAGATTGTTGTGCAAAGGTTGGCATTGAAATGACAAGAAATATTAAAATAATGATGTTCATCAATCTATACCGCATTATTTTTATTGCTTTCTTTGAATAAAACTCTGTAAAGATAAAATAATTTTGTCATGAGAACGGTGTAAAAATAAAGTTAATTGCTACATTATTCTCAATTATTGATTATAAAATATAGGGCGTAAGAGGCAGTAAGGAACCCATTGTGGAATATTGAAAATACTGACGAAGCTTTGTGTGGTTAAAAATTTAAGATTTTCTTTCTGCAAACTATCTATTTTTCACATAGATTTATATTGTATTGCCTATAGATTTTTTTCTAAGCTCATTTTCTTTAAGGAGAGAAAGCATCTCTAATGATAGAACGCTTTTGTCCAATCAAATAAAATAGATTGTTTTTATGATAAACGATGGATACAGCCGTAAATACAATGGGAAAATGGTAAGAAGAATTTACTATAAGATACAAGTTTTTAGCTTAAACCGCGTAATACAATGATTTGAGATAAGATACATCTAAAAGGATCGGTGCATAATATCGTCCATGGAGTCAATAAATGAAAGAGTTGCGATTTTATAATACGCTAACACGTAAAAAAGAAAAATTTACACCAATAGATGCGACAAGAGTACGCCTTTATGTTTGTGGACCGACAATTTATGATTATGCGCATATAGGAAATGCACGTCCTGTTATTGTTTTTGATATTTTATTTCGCTTATTGCGTCATGTTTATGGCAATGAGCATGTTCTATATGCACGTAATATTACAGATGTCGATGATAAAATTAATGCACGAGCAGCTAGCGAATATCCAAACGTATCATTGAATGAGGCTATTCGTCACTTAACAGAACGTACATATTCTCAGTTTCAGCAAGATACCATAGCACTTGGTTGTCTGTTGCCAACCAGTCAGCCACGCGCCACTGAGCATTTAGAGGAGATGCGCTCTTTAATTGAAAGGTTGCTTGAAAAGGGGCACGCTTATGAAGCGGAAAATCATATATTATTTTCTGTAAGTAGCATAAAAAATCCTCCCCATTATGGGGCATTTGCAAATCGTTCTTTAGATGAAATGAGGGCGGGGGCGCGTATCGATGTTGCTGCTTATAAAAGGGAAGAGATGGATTTTGTTTTGTGGAAGCCTTCTGTGGAAGGAGAACCAGGTTGGAAATCACCGGGCGGAATTCCTGTTTTAGGTCGTCCAGGTTGGCATATTGAATGTTCTGCAATGTCAATGGCAAAGTTATTAGCGCCCTATGGCGGTGGTTTAACCTGTGATGATCCGACCGCCAATGTTTTTGATATCCATGGTGGTGGAATTGATTTAATTTTTCCTCATCATGAAAATGAGATTGCACAAAGTTGTTCAGCTTTTGGGACGGAGCGAATGGCTAATTTTTGGATGCATAATGGTTTTTTACAAGTTGAAGGCAAAAAGATGTCGAAAAGCTTTGGCAATTTCATAACTATTCGTTCTGTTTTAGAGAATAATTTGGGGGAGTTTAATGGTATTTTAACCGATGAAATGAAGCAAAATTGGGCTGGTTTGTCTGCGCGTTTTTCGATGTTGCAAACGCATTATCGTGAACCATTAAATTGGACAGCACAGCGTTTAATACAATCGAGCAGCGAACTGTATCGTTGGTATGAATGGCTTCGCAGCAAAAAGAGTGAGATGAAAAACAATGAAGCAATTGATGATACTTTGATAGATGCACTTAGTGATGATCTTAATACTCCAAAAGCACTGACTCTTTTGCGAAAATTTTATAAAGAAGGAAATGCTTTGGCTCTTCTGAATGGGATGAATTTATTAGGACTGTTAAGACAAGAATGGATTAAAGAAATAGATTGCCCATTATTTATGAGAAAAACTTTCCTTGATACAAAATTTATTGATCAGCGCATTGCCGAAAGACTAAGACTTATCCATAATAAAGAGTGGGAAGCAGCGGATACAATTCGTGATGAGCTTGCAGCCGAGGGGGTTCTTTTAAAAGACAGTAAGGATCCGCAGAGTGGTGAGCGCATAACTGTGTGGGAAATAAAACGATTTTAATTTCTCTATTCCTGCAGCTTCATAAAAAAGGAGAATATGATGGAATTTTTATATCATTATGGATATATCGCGCTTAAACTGGCTGTAGGTCTTGTTGCCTTCTTATTTATTTTAAGAACGACGGGGCGGGGGAGTCTTAGTCAGATGACACCAGTTGATTTGGTCAGTAATTTTGTCATGGGAGGTATTATTGGAGGAGTTATTTATAATCAGAATATTAGTAGCATTCAATTATTGCTTGTTTTATTCATCTGGCAAACCTTGATTACATCTTTTAATTTTATTGCACGCTATTCAGTTTTTTTTCGTCGTCTTATTGCAGGGCGGAATGTCACATTAGTTTTAGATGGAGTTTTCCAAATGGATAAGATTAAGAGCTTAGGGATCAATATTAATGATCTCATTACGATGTTACGTCTTAAAGGGTGTCACTTACATGAAGCTGCTTTTGTTCGTTTGGAAACCAATGGTGATTTCACTGTCATTAAAAAGGAAGAGGGAAAGAAATCGACGATTTTAATAGAAAATGGTGAAGTTATTGATGAGGGACTTAAAGAGATTGGTAAAACAAAAAAGTGGCTTCAGGCAGAATTGAAAAAAAAACATGTAAAAGTTGAAAGTTTATTCGCAGCAGAGTGGTATGAAAATATAGATCAAAATAATAAATTGTATAGTGGATTATTTCTTGTTCCTTTTTCAAAAACAGTCTAACTTCAAAAAACGGGTAGGTATAGCTTATTGGAAGCTCCGTAATGAAGAGATGAATCTATAAACAACCACAGAGGGTATTTTACCTGTTTGTGCGGATGATAGAGAAGTAAGGACTTTATGAAACGCAATGAAATGACAAAAACTGTATCATCAGATACAGGGAGAACTCTGCACACACTTTACAATTTATGGCCCTATATGTGGCCGGTAGGGCGGCGTGATCTAAAAATGCGTGTGCTATGGGCAATATTTTATCTTGTTTTGGCTAAGCTCGTTCTCATATCTGTACCGTATTTATTTAAATATTCTACGAATGTGCTTGATTCAAGCTTTCAGCTACCTGAATGGTTCCCATCCAGTTGGATTATTCCCATCATGCTTGTTTTGGCATACAATGTCGCGCGTATTATGCAGGCTGGATTAAATCAATTACGCGATTCCCTGTTTGCCACTGTTGGTCAATACGCTGTTCGTCAATTAGCTTATAAAACCTTTGTACATATGCATGAGTTATCTTTGCGATTTCATTTGGAACGCCGAACAGGTGGGCTTTCTCGTGTGATTGAGCGTGGAACAAAAGGAATCGAAGCGATCGTAAGATTTTCAATTCTTAGTACAGTACCAACAGTTTTAGAATTTATATTAACGGCACTGGTATTTTATATAAGTTATGGGTGGCATTATCTTCTCATTGTTGTTGTAACGGTTGGATTATATATTTTGTTTACCATTAAGGCGAGTGATTGGCGTATTCGCATTCGACAAAAAATGAATACAGCGGATACTGAGGCGAATACTCGCGCTGTTGATTCTCTTTTGAATTTTGAAACGGTCAAATATTTTGGTAATGAAACTCTAGAAGCCGATCGATTTGATGCTTCTATGGTAGGTTATGAAAAAGCCGCAACAAAGATTTGGACATCTTTAAGCTGGCTTAATTTTGGTCAGACTCTTATCTTTGGTATTGGAATGACGATCATGATGCTGATGTCAGCTTATGAAGTTTTTTATAAGACACAAACTTTAGGAGATTTTGTTTTTATTAATGCGCTTTTAATGCAACTTTCCATTCCACTAAATTTTATTGGTTCAATGTATCGTGATATTCGACAAGGTTTAACGGATATTGAAGCAATGTTTGATCTTTTAGATGTTCAGAAAGAGATCGTTGATAAATCGGATGCTAAACCGTTAGAGATAAGCGATGGGACCATTTGTTTTCATCAGGTAAAGTTTTCCTATGATTCGAGACGTCAGATTCTCAGAGATATTGATTTTGAAGTTCCTGGAGGAAAAACAGTCGCTATTGTCGGTCCATCGGGTGCCGGTAAATCTACTATTTCTCGGTTGCTTTTTCGGTTTTATGATGTTGATGCAGGCTCTATCACAATTGATGGGCAGGATATTCGTGACGTAACACAAAAGAGTTTGCGTGAAGCGATTGGCATGGTCCCACAAGATACGGTGTTATTTAATGATACAATTGCCTATAATATTTGCTATGGGCGTCCAAGTGCTACAGATGAAGAGATGCGCAAAGCTGCTGAAATGGCACAAATATCAAAATTTATTGAAATTTTACCGGAAGGTTTTCAGTCTATGGTAGGAGAGCGAGGTCTCAAATTATCAGGTGGTGAAAAACAACGCGTGGCTATTGCTCGGACACTTTTAAAAGCTCCTCCACTTCTTATTCTAGATGAAGCAACGGCGGCTCTTGATACGGCGACGGAACAGGAAATTCAACAAGCATTGGATATTGTAAGCCGTGGACGTACAACATTGATTATTGCTCACCGTCTTTCTACTGTTATCAATGCGGATGAAATTTTAGTTCTTAAAAGTGGTCGTATTATTGAAAATGGGACGCATACAGAGCTTTTACGCAAGAAAGGTCTTTATGCTTCAATGTGGAATAAGCAGCTTGAAGCATCGCAAGCGGAAGAAAAATTACGTAAAATGCGTGAAGAAGATGAGACGAGTGTTGTTAATCGTAAAAAATAAATAGAGCAAAATGTAATCTATATCTTTATATGGAGTGATTGATTAAATACATAAAAAGACACAAGAGGAACAAAAAGCTTTGTTGCTTGTTTAAGTTTACGATGAATAGGAAATTATATGAGTATTCTGCAATCTTTCCATAATAGCTTTGTACCGGTTCATAAAGAAGGTTATCCTTTTATTGTAGCGTTTTTTGTTATTTCGCTCATTCTTGGTTGGATATGGAGTCCGTTGTTTTGGTTTGGTCTCGTTCTCACGGTGTGGTGTGTATACTTTTTCCGTGATCCAGATCGTGTGATCCCTTTGAATTCAAATTGGGTTATGTCGCCTGCAGATGGGCGTATTTCATTTGTGGAATCATGTGTTCCACCTGAAGAATTAGGATTAGGGAAAGATGAAATGATCCGTATTTCCATTTTTATGGATGTTTTTTCATGCCATATTAATCGTATTCCTATCAGTGGTACAGTAGAGTCTATCGTTTATCAGCCAGGTCGATTTACTAATGCTGACTTTGATAAAGCTAGTCAGTTTAATGAGCGTAATGGGGTGGTAATTGATAGCAAACATGGTAAAATTGGTGTCGTACAAATAGCGGGAATGGTTGCGCGCCGGATTGTTTGCTGGTCAAAAGAAAACGATGCCGTTATGACTGGTGAGCGATTTGGATTGATTCGTTTTGGTTCTCGCCTTGATGTTTATATACCAACTGAAATGAAATTGCGTGTTGCAGTTGGACAGACAGCAATTGCTGGAGAAACAGTTTTGGGTTCTTTTGATGATAAGAGTGCCACAACGGACTTCAGATACGATTAGGACTCACAATGAAAAATTTTTCGCCATTTTCTTCATTCAATCCTGAGGGGCAGCATGATGATGTTGCAAATCGGCGGCGTTCACCTACATCAATGCGGTATGTCATTCCTAATATCATTACTATTTTAGCAATTTGTGCAGGGATGAGCAGCATTCGTTTGGCTTTTGAACATCGCTATGAAGCTGCTATTTTAATGGTGCTTTTGGCCGCAGTTTTAGATGGTGCTGATGGTCGCATTGCCCGTTTAATAGATGGTAGTTCATCTTTTGGGGCACAGATGGATTCTCTTGCTGATGTTATAAATTTTGGTGTTACCCCTGCACTCATTGTTTATTCTTTTATCTTGAATCAAGCAAATCACATTGGTTGGGTTGCTGCCCTTGTTTATTGTGTTGCTTGTTGTTTGCGATTAGCACGTTTTAATGTGATGTTAGATAATCCCAATATACCTAAGTGGCAGAAAAGTTATTTTGTTGGTGTTCCAGCACCAGCAGGAGCATTATTACTTTTATTGCCTACCTATTTAGGCACTCTTGGTTTGGTCCCCAATTGGGGGTGGGCATTATTTTTTAGTCTTTATACTGTAATTATTGCTTTTCTTTTGATTAGTCGTTTACCGGTATGGAATGCAAAAACAATTGATCAAAATTTAAGGCGCGATATCGTTATACCGTGCATGTTGGTCATTGTTATTTATGTCGGTTTTCTTGCGACTTACACATGGGAAACTTTATTGATTACAGCTGTTAGCTATATGATTTTTCTCCCTTGTAGTTTTATCGCTTATAATAAACGTGCTACTTTAGAAGAGAAAAAGGCTGATGCTAAAGCTATCCAAGAATTATAAAGTGCTTCATTCTTCTGTCGAAAAGCACAGGAAAAAGAGAGAGTCAAACGATTTACTTCTCATATGATGATCAATCAGGTACATGATAATCTACAAACCGATTTTTATGGACATTAAAGAGTTTTCCAGTTTCCTTTAAATCAGGTGATAACAAATGGACTATCTTTTTTGCAACCTCTTGTGGTGAAGGGAGAGTTTGTGGATCTTCACCGGGCATAGCTTCAGCGCGCATGGCAGTGCGTGTGGCACCAGGGTTGACACAATTAATCTTAATAGGGGTTTGTTTGAGTTCTTCTGCCCAACAGCGGGCAATCACCTCTAAAGCCGCTTTAGAGGCTGCATAAGCTCCCCAGAAAGGGCGCGCAGCATGCGCAACGCTTGAGGATAACAGGATGGCTCGTCCAGCATCAGATTCACGTAATAAAGGCTCAACGGCTTTCATTAAGCGCCATTGGCTGAAAAGATTTATTTGAAAAACATCTTCAAATACCGTGTTTTCTATATGCGCTATTGGTGAGAGTGTTCCAAGAATTCCTGCGTTTGCAACGATAATATCAAGTTTTTTCCAGCGTTTGGCAATTGAGATAGCAAGGGTATCGATGTTTTCCATATGATGCAAGTCAAGGGGAACAAGGGTTGTATGAGCCCCTTTTTCTCGGATTTGATTATCTAATTCAGTAAGTCCACTGACTGTTCGTGCAAGAGCAATAATATGAGCGCCGCGTGCAGCAAGCTCGAGTGCTAAATAATAGCCAATCCCTCTTGATGCGCCAGTAACAAGTGCAACACGCCCATGGAGACTAAAGTCACGTTTTGTCATCATTAATCTCTTGTTTTAAGAACAAATGATTGATGAATTTTGGAGAGATTTTCTTGATCAACCAGATGCGTAGGATAATATCCAGTAAAATAATGGTCAGTAAATTGTGGGTCGGCGTTATTCCGTTTTTCCCCTGCTACAGCAAGATATAATCCATCCGTTGAAAGAAATTCTAATGAATCCGCTCCAATAAAATCACACATAGATTTTAAATCTGGATATTGATTTGCTAAAAGGTTTTCAGCTTTAGGTGTATCAATACCATAAAAGTCAGGATAAAAAATCATAGGGCTAGAAATGCGCATATGAACTTCTTTTGCTCCTGCATCGCGAAGCATTCGTACAATTTTAAGGGATGTTGTTCCACGTACAATAGAGTCATCAACCAGAATAACACGTTTTCCTTCAATCACAGGACGGTTTGCCGAATGTTTTAACTTGACGCCAAAAGCGCGAATTTGTTGTGTTGGTTCGATAAAAGTGCGGCCAACATAGTGATTACGAATAATACCAAGCTCGAAGGGAATTCCAATTTTTTGTGCATAGCCAATTGCAGCAGGCGTTCCTCCATCAGGAACAGGAACCACAACATCACCCTCACAAGGGGCTTCCTGTGCTAAACGGCTTCCCATATTTTTGCGTATTGTATAAACACTACGCCCTCCAACGATTGAGTCTGGGCGGGCAAAATAAACATATTCAAACAAGCAAAGTTTTTCTGGTTTTGTATTTTCTGGTTTTATAATTTTTTTCGTAATTTCCCCATTTTTTTGTATTTCACATATGATGATTTCTCCATTTTTAACATCACGGACATATTTTGCTCCAATAATATCAAGAGCACAAGTTTCAGAACAAAAGATAGGCTTACCATCAAGTTCCCCCATCACGAGAGGTCTAATTCCTGTTGGATCGCGTGCCGCAATAAGTTTTGTACGTGTGAGCGCTAACATAGCATACCCACCTTCTACTTGCCGAATCGCATCAACAAAACGATCAGAGGACGATTCATAACGTGAGCGGGCAATAAGATGGAGAAAAACTTCTGAATCCGACGTTGATTGACAGATAGCACCAGAAGCGATGAGTTCACGGCGTAATGTGAGACCATTGGTAAGATTACCATTATGCGCAATAGCAATACCTCCAACTTTCAATTCAGCAAAAAGGGGTTGAACATTGCGTAATGCCACTTCTCCAGTTGTTGAATAACGGGTATGTCCAATAGCACGATTTCCTGGTAAGCGTGCAAGTGTTGCAGGGTTTGTATAGTGATCTCCAACAAGACCTAAATGCTTTTCTTGATGAAATATTTTATTATGGTAAGAAACAATCCCAGCTGCTTCTTGCCCACGATGCTGAAGTGCGTGGAGTCCAAGAGCTGTTAATGTTGCGGCATCTTCATGCCCAAGAATACCAAAAACTCCACATTCTTCATGAAGGGTATCATCATCTAATGAAAATTCTTGACAGAAAACATCGCTTTTTATCATCATATTCTTTCAGTTGTGATATGGAGGAATCATTAATATCACATTTTACATCATTTAGTTCTCTTTCCTCATGAAAAACTATTCTCTATTTTTTGAAAATTATCTTTTCATGAGAGTGTTGCTCATACGTATGTTTATTGCTGTCTTTAAACAAATTTTCCGTCTTTTCGAGAACAGATCCAATATCTTTTGGGAGTATTTCCCAAACTTTTTGTCCCAATGAATCTAAAATAGGCCTTGTTTTTGCATTTTTTAACCAATTCGCTTGAAGCTCGGGTTTAATCAGTGCATTAAGCAGTAACATACCGATGATCATGATAAGTAAACCACGAAGTGCTCCAAAAATAAAACCAATAGTACGGTCAAGGATACCAATTCGACTATCGATAATAAAATCAGAGATCTTCATTGTAATAATTGAAGTAATAATGAGAACAATAATAAAAATTGTGACCAATGTTGTGATCAATGCAATCATTTTATTAGAGAGATATTGTTCAAAGAAAGGTAAGACAGGTTTGAATAAAAACAGTGTCGTAACAGCTGCAACTGCCCAAGAAATCAACGATAACACTTCACGTGAAAATCCTCGAAGCATAGCAAGAAAAGCGGACAACAGGATGATTACTACGACAATTCCATCAAGGATTGTTATGATCATTTGTTTGTTCCTTATACATAAAGTTGTGTTCTTTTAAGTCTGTGTGCAAATATATTTTTTGTTATGCCATTTTTTGTTCTTATAGCAAGGATCTTTTGTATTTTATAGAGTTTTTTCTATATTATCATATCTGTGGTGCAGATCATTTTTTACTTACGGTAAGAGTAGCAACGAGTTCGGGAAGGTCGGAGAAAGTTTTTTGTTGAAAGTTGAGCGACTTCATCATTTCGGTTGTTGTTGTGGGGTGAAAGGCTCCTTGAAAGCCGAGTTTTTTTGCTTCATTGATGCGCTGTGCTGAATGTGCAACAGCGCGGGTAGCTCCTGAAAGACTAACTTCACCAAAATATACATAATCCGTTGGCAATGCGATATTGGCAAGAGAAGATACCAAAGCAGCGGCTACAGCTAAATCAGCAGCGGGTTCTGATATGCGATATCCACCTGCTACGTTCAGATAGACATCATGCTGTCCAAAACGAATGCCACAATGGGCTTCTAAAACGGCAAGAATCATAGAAAGGCGATTTCCATCCCATCCGACAACCGCACGTCTTGGTGTCCCAAGGGAAGAAGGAGCAACAAGCGCTTGAATTTCTACGAGTATCGGGCGAGTCCCTTCCATTCCTGCAAAAACAGCAGCGCCTGGTGCTTTTTCATTACGTTCCCCTAAAAATAATTCAGATGGATTTATCACTTCGCGTAATCCTTTATCAGACATTTCAAAGACACCAATTTCATCTGTTGGTCCGAAGCGATTTTTTACAGTTCTAAGAATGCGATAATGATGTCCTCCTTCACCCTCAAAATAGAGAACGCCATCAACCATATGTTCAACGACTCGAGGACCAGCAATTTGTCCATCTTTTGTAACATGCCCAACAAGAACAACGGCGGCTCCTGTTTTCTTGGCAAAGCGGATCATTGCCTGAGCACCGATACGTACTTGTGTGACAGTGCCAGGTGCTGAATCTGCTGTATCTGACCATAGGGTTTGAATCGAATCGATAATCACCATATCAAGGTTTTTATGTTCGCTTAAGGTTGCCAGAATATCTTCAACATTGGTTTCAGCAGCAAGTTTCACTTCTGTATTGTTAGCTTCAAGCCTTTGTGCGCGCAGACAAATTTGCGCAATAGCCTCTTCACCTGAAACATAGATGACATTATATCCTTTACGTGATAAAGCAGCGGCTGTTTGTGTCAGCAATGTTGATTTACCAATACCCGGATCACCTCCAACAAGGAGTGCTGATCCACGGACAAAGCCCCCACCGGTAACACGATCAAGTTCAGCAATACCAGAATGAATACGTGGAGCATCTTCGATATTTCCAGAAAGAGATGTGAGTGTGACAATGCGTCCTTTACGAGCATTCTGCTTAGGACCACTTCCTATGCCGCTATTTATAGTTTCTTCGATAAGAGAATTCCATTCCCCACAAGCGCTACATTTCCCTGCCCAACGAGAATGGATGGTTCCGCAATTTTGACAGATAAATTGAATACGATTACGCGCCATATCGATTTAACCAATTTGCTCTGGAAGATAATCATTATCTTCCAGGTCACTGAATCGTGTGAAAGAAGACTGAAAGGCAAGTGGCACGATTCCTGTCGGTCCATGACGTTGTTTTGCAACAATAACATCAGCTTTTCCAAAAACTTTGTCCATTGTCTCTATCCATTTCATATGTTCAAGGCTACCGAACTTTGGTTCTTCATTTTTGAGGTAATATTCTTCGCGATAGACAAACAGAACGATGTCGGCATCTTGCTCAATAGAACCAAATCCACCTAAATCTGAAAGTTTTGGGCGTTTATCTGTTCTGTTTTCAACTTGATGTGAAAGTTGTGAAAGAGCAATAATAGGGATATTTAATTCTTTTGCTAAAGCTTTTAATTCTGCAGTGATTTCTTGAATACGATATTCAGATGTGTATTTTAAATCACTTGTCATGAGTTGGATATAATCAATAATTAAGACATCCAAACCATGTTTTTGCTTGAGACGCCGAGCACGGGCAGCCAGTTGTGAAACTGATATTCCTCCAGTTTGATCAATATAAAGGGGTGCCTTTTGGAGCTGATTTACCGTACGAATAATTTTTGAAAATTGTTCATCTGAAATATGACCACGTCGAATATCAGAAGAAGAGACTTCCGTTTGTTCAGAAATAATACGTGTTGCAAGCTGCTCTGAGGACATTTCAAGTGAGAAGAACCCTACAACGCCGCCTTCATTTTCTTGGATATTACCATTATGATTATAAGCATTGGCAATATTAAAGGCAATATTGGTAGCAAGTGAAGTTTTACCCATACCAGGGCGTCCCGCAAGGATAATTAAGTCGGATGGTTGTAATCCTCCCATTTTTTCATCAAGTGTTTGAATATGAGTCGCTATCCCTGATATTTGCGAAGAGCGCTTTTTTGCAGCACTTGCTATATCAACAACTCTTTTGATAGCTTCATCAAGACTGTCAAATCTACTATCGCAGTCTTCTTTTTTTTCTAGCATAATTATACACTTTCCTTTTGTTAGATATCAGTTTTTATGCAATTTTATATCAAGAATATTTTGCATGTTGTAGAATTTTCTCTGTGCTGTAGTATTTAAAACACTGCTTGTTTTTTATATTGCGGTAACTAGGGTAATTTTTCAGATAGATTAGAAAATATTTTTGTTAAAAGGTTAGAGGTTGTCCTATAAAGAGGAAAGTTTCTGATATTCTACATAATAGTCAGCCTTGCACAACAGCAGCAATTATTTTTGAATTTAAAAACAAGAAAATGAGTGTCTTGTGAGAAGGAGTTTTGTAAAAGAAGGAACAATATAGAAAGATTTAGATTAGCTATGGATTTTAATATATGTACCCCACTTACAACATTAAGAGATGTGTTATCATTTCATGCAAGAAGAATGTTATTAAATAGCAAATAACGGCGGCTAGAATCATTGAAAAATGATTCTTTGTAAGAAATTTCATTCTTGATAAGAACTACATTTTTTAATGAGAAGAATGGTTTCACAATTTTGACAGATAAATTGAATACGATTGCGCGTCATGTTGATTTAACCAATTTGCTCTGGAAGATAATTACTATCGGCCAGATCACTAAAGCGTGTGAAGTCAGATTGAAAGGCAAGGGGAACGATTCCTGTCGGACCATGGCGCTGTTTTGCAATAATAACATCAGCTTTTCCAAAAGCTTTGTCCATTATTTCTAGCCATTTTTGATGTTCCAAAGTGTTTAGTTTTGGTTCTTCATTTTTGAGATAATATTCTTCGCGATAGACAAACAGAACGATGTCGGCATCTTGCTCAATTGAACCAGATTCACGTAAATCTGAGAGCTGTGGACGTTTATCTGTTCTATTTTCTACTTGACGTGAAAGTTGAGAGAGAGCGATAATAGGAATATTCAATTCTTTCGCTAATGCTTTTAATCCTGTGGTAATTTCTGTGATCTCTTGAACACGATTTTCTGATGAACGCTTTGAACTGCTTGTCATGAGTTGGATATAGTCAATAAACAAGATATCTAAACCATGTTGCCGCTTGAGACGCCGCGCACGAGCAGCTAATTGCGTAATTGATATTCCACCAGTTTGATCAATATAAAGGGGTGCCTTTTGTAGTTGGTTCACCGCACGAATAATTTTTGAAAATTGTTCATCTGAAATATTACCACGCCGAATATCAGAAGAAGAGACTTCTGTTTGTTCAGAAATAATACGGGTTGCAAGCTGTTCGGATGACATCTCAAGTGAGAAGAATCCTACAATGCCGCCTTCATTTTCTTGGATATTGGCATTACGATTATAAGCATTAGCAATATTAAAGGCAATATTGGTAGCCAGTGAAGTTTTACCCATACCAGGGCGGCCCGCAAGGATAATTAAGTCAGATGCTTGTAATCCTCCCATTTTTTCATCAAGTGTTTTAATATGGGTGGCTATCCCTGATAATTGTGAAGAGCGCTTTTTCGCAGCACTTGCCATATCGATAGCTTTTTTAATAGCCTCATTAAAATTTTCAAATCCACCTCCATATTTCCCTTTTTCTGCTAGCTCAAATAACTGATTTTCAACAGTTTCAATTTGTTGGGTAGGCGTGAGTTCTACAGGAGCATCAAAGGCTGTATTGACAACTTGAGTTCCAAGGTTAATCAAAGACCGTCGGATAAAAAGATCGTAAATGACGCGTCCATAATCTTCAGCGTTAATAATAGTGACTGCCTCTGTGGCTAAGCGAACAACATATTGGTATACAGTAATATCTCCAATTTTTTCTTCCATTTGGATATAGGGCTTGATTGTAACTGGATCTACACGTTTTCCTGTTTTAATAAGATGAGATAAAACATGATAAATTTTTTGATGCAATGGTTCAAAAAAATGTTCTGGTTTTAGAAAATCTGAAACGCGGTCAAGAGAATCATTGTTTATAAAGATGGCACCAAGCAATGCCTGTTCAGCTTCAATATTATGCGGAAGTTGCCGAAAAGAAGGAGAATCCTCTTTCTTTGAAGAGCTGACATTAACAACGTTAGTTTCTTCCATAATATTTTTCCACTAAAATTCTAAGTCTAGCTACTTTAGGCGATAAATTGAAAATCGTATAATTAAAAGAATAGAGCGACAAATCTTCATTTTAAGTTAAAATTATATAATTTTTTAAAACTCTCTTTTCGTTCCTCATTTATCATTTGTGTATTATTTATATAACGTCTATCTATTTTATTTTATAATATGTGATTTTAAAGTGGAAGTTTTGCTACTCTAAATTTAAGTATTTTTAAGTTACTTAACCTTAAAATTCCAATATCTGTGTAAGTAGAATTATTTTTTTATAACTGAAATTATTTCAGATCATGTGAGGATATAATCAACTTAACGCTCATACAAACTTTAGCCTTAAGGGTAGAACTTTAAATTATTTTTGCTTTATATGCTGGAAAACAAAAGACATTTCCTCTTAGTGATATTATCATTCTCGGCATGTAATGCCTTTAAATAGTATATTTCTAATTCTTTCATAAAAATTAGGTTCTTTATGTACGATAGCCATAAAATACTCACTTTTAAAGTGTGAGTATTTTATGAGCGATATTTATAATGGAATAAAAAATATAAAACAGAAAGAAAAAATAGCAATTAAGCTTCTTGATGAGAACTGTTTATATCGTTGTCATTAATTTCTTCTGCCAATAATTCTTCCTGACTTTCTTCTAATAATTCTTCTTGAATATTATATATTTCTTTAGCCGAAGTGAGAGTTTCACCTTCTGCTTGGCGTTGTGCTTCACTGGTAGAACGCGCAACGTTAATAATCACAGAAATTTGAACCTCTGGATGTAAACTAAGAGTGATAGTGTGAAGACCGATCATTTTTATTGGATGATTAAGTTCGATTTGATTTCTTCCAATAGAAAAGCCTTCATCTGTTATGATTTCAGCAATATCACGTGTTGACACAGAACCATAAAGTTGTCCCGTTTCACCAGCAGAACGAACAACAATGAATGATTGTCCATCAAGTTTTTCAGCAATTTTTTGCGCTTCGCTTTTGCGTTCAAGATTACGTGCTTCAAGTTGTGCACGTTGTACCTCAAAATGTTTTTTATTAGCTTCATTTGCCCGTAAAGCTTTACCTTGAGGCAAGAGAAAATTACGCGCATAACCATCTTTAACTGAGACAATATCACCCATCTGACCAAGACGAGGAATGCGCTCAAGTAAAATAATATCCATAGTTTTTCCTTTCGAACAAATAAATTTAGTGGAGTTTTTTGCGTGATTGAAAATTGTATTGAATAGCAGCCCAAATTCCCATCAAAAGTACCATGAAAACAATAGGTGGAGCAAAAACGACTGTAAAAATAGCAATATAAACAAGAGAAAGTATAATAATTCGACCGTTTACCCCTTTTGTAATATTGTGAAGATATGCTAGACCGCTAATTAATATGATGACAATGTATGCAGTACTAAAGACAAGGGTACTCAAGTTAAGAGAAGCGCTCAGCTCAACCATCGATGTTATGCAAACAATAATGAAAATAATAATTCCAGAAATTGGAAGGCGGAGAGTTTGGCTCCAATCATCACGGGGTCTTTTCAGCCATTTCATATGTTGTGCTGCTATAATGGAAAAGTAAAGGTTACCAATGAGAAAAACCAAACTATAAATAGTCAAAGAAAAAGCAGTAAAAGTTGCTGTATGCGTCATTAAAAGCTCACTAAAAGCGCGTATATAGGCTTCTTTTATTGACTGTGTTTGTTGCAGAGTTTGTGCTATGTTTTCGGTGATTTTTTTTGCAACGATGGGTGTGGAAGGACGTGTTTGAACATAGAGCCCAATGAAAGTTGCTATAAGAGCGATAAAATTAGTTAAATGAAAAATAACCGATGATAATGGATACCATATCAGTTCATTTTCTTTTTGCGCTGGTCGTGCAAGCCCAAGAAGCCAAGAAGCATAGACAGCAGGAAGGAAAAATAAGACCATAAAGCCAAGAGCAATATAGGTATTAGTGGTTATGATAAGAACAACAGTAGCACTTATGAGGGCGATGAGACTGGCTAATGTTCCTTGACCGAACGCAACAATAAAAATTGGTAATGAAAGAAAGCAGCCAAGAAGAAGAGAAAAAAAGGGCACGATATTTGCAACACTGATGATTGCCAGCCCTATCACAACAGCAAATAATCCTGCTAAAATACCGGTTAATATCTCATAAGTACGATTTTTTTTCATTTATTGCTGTCCTGCTTTCTGCAGTTAGAGGCGTGTCAATACCCCAACTTTGACATTTAATAGCTTAACATAGGATACAACAAGCTATTTTTTAACCATATAAGAAAAGCAACTGGAGAAACTCTCCAGTTGCATAGCATATTGATTGCTTACTTTATAACGTACGGAAGTAAGCCTAAAAAGCGAGCACGTTTGATAGCATTAGCTAATTCGCGCTGTTTTTTCTGACTAACAGCAGTAATCCGTGAAGGAACAATTTTCCCACGTTCGGAAATATAACGTTGTAACAACTTGATGTCTTTATAATCAATTTTGGGAGCATTGGTCCCTGAAAAAGGACATGTTTTACGACGACGATGAAAGGGGCGACGTGCAGAGTTTTGATTAGTATCAGTCATCATTCTACCCCTTCTATAGTATTTTCACGTTGACGACGTGGAAAACGAGGACGCTCTTCATCATGTCCAATGTGACTATTGCGATCAAGGTGTGAGAGCATAGCAGATTTTTCTTTTTCGTGTTTTTCTACGCGAATGGTCATATAACGCAAAATATCTTCATTGATGCGCATCTGACGCTCCACTTCAGCAATTGCTGAAGCTGGTGCATCAATATTGACTAAGACATAATAAGCTTTACGGTTTTTACGAATACGGTAAGCAAGAGGACGAAGTCCCCAATTTTCTATACGCCCAACTTTTCCACCATGCGCTTCAATGACACCTTTGTAGAGACTCAAAAGTTCATCAACTTGCTGCGGAGCAATGTCTTGTCGGGCAAGGAACATATGTTCATAAAGAGCCATTGTTTTGCCTTTCTTCAATTAAATTTCACCGGTTTTAGCGCAAAGCCTCTGCGACTTGTCTTTTTTGGAAATCCAAAGAAGAAAGGACGCGTTTACAATTCGAGACATCTCAGAGCGGAGACACGGGAGGCCGGAAACATTGTATTTCCTACTGATATTTTACAGCCCTCCGTTCAACCTCCAGCTAAAGTGCCGGCAACGAATATTTCATATCTACAGGTTATCTTTTAAAATAGCAAGTTTATGCACATAAAAAATTGATTTGTTAAATCTTGATATATTTCCTTCTTCTACAAAAAGATAATACTGTAATATAAAGGCAAAGGAGGGAAAAATGGACTTTTTAAACCAGATTGATGTTACACTCTTTGAAATGTTTGTCGGCAATCATCAAGCTTGGTCGATTATAGTTTTGTTTAGTATTTTTTGTGCAAAGTTTTTAATTTATATTATTCCTCTCCATCTTTGTGCGTTGTGGTTTTGTAGTGGGGAGAGGGAACGGTGTGTTGTGCTAAGCATTTGCATGAGTATTTGTGCATCTCTTTTCATAGGTTATCTCATTTCTCTTTTTTATTTTCATCCTCGCCCATTCGTGGTAGGGCTGACGACACCGTTTATTCAACATCGTGCAACAGCTTCTTTTCCTAGTAATCATGCCTTGACCATTGCATCTTATGCAGCTAACTTTTATTTTTACCGATACA
Source organism: Bartonella sp. AA81SXKL (assembly GCF_042196945.1). NCBI lineage: Bacteria > Pseudomonadati > Pseudomonadota > Alphaproteobacteria > Hyphomicrobiales > Bartonellaceae > Bartonella > Bartonella sp. AA81SXKL. Next base: position 191,518 of record NZ_JBHIRH010000002.1, read on the forward strand.
AAGTTACTTTTAAATTTGCCACCGTATTTTTGTGTTTGATCTGTTGGGCGCGCATCTTTGTGGGTGTACATTATCCCTTTGATATTTTAGCAGGTGCACTTTTAGGAAGTCTCATAAGTTTGGGTGTTATTCAGTTTATAGCACCCTATTTTCCTAAGTTTTTATATCAAATTCCGCCCTTAAAATATAATTTTAAGTGTGGTATTCGTTTTAAATAAAGGGCTTTATATTGATTTGTGCGGATGAATAAGGTCAAAAGAAAATAATTTAATTGTACAGTTTTAGGAGTTGATAAATGGGTGCAGCTTTTATTTTTCCAGGGCAGGGGAGTCAACTTGTTGGTATGGGGAAAGCGCTTGCAGAGCAATTTATTGTCGCAAGGATGGTTTTCGAGGAAGTTGATGATGCTTTGGGTGAGAAATTATCAAAGATCATTTTTGAAGGACCAGCAGATGTTTTAACGTTAACAGCAAATGCACAACCGGCATTAATGGCTGTATCTATGGCTGTCATTCGTGTGATGAAACAATTAGGGCTTCGTATAGAAGAAAAGGTAAGGTTTGTTGCTGGTCATTCTTTAGGCGAATATTCGGCTCTTTGTGCTGCTGGTACATTTACTCTCACAGATACGGCAAGACTTTTGCGTATTCGTGGCAATGCTATGCAGGCTGCTGTCGCGGTTGGTGAAGGTTCTATGGCTGCATTAATTGGTTTAGAAGAGCACATTGTGGAAGAAATTTGTGAAACTGTTTCTGGAGAAGGACTATGTCAGATTGCTAATGATAATGGTGGTGGGCAAATTGTTATTTCCGGTAAAGCAAAAGCAGTTGAGGCAGCGGTAGAGATTGCATCAACAAAAGGTGCAAAACGTGCACTTCTTCTTCCTGTTTCTGCACCTTTTCATTCATCTTTAATGCAACCTGCTGCTGATGCCATGAAGAAAGCACTTTTGACTGTTAACAAAATGTCCCCTATTGTTCCTTTGATTGCCAATGTTTCTGTTGCACCTGAGAGCAATCCAGAGCGTATTACTACTCTTCTTGTCCAACAAGTGACTGGGAGGGTGCGATGGCGTGAAACAATAGAATGGATCGCTGCTAATGGAGTTGATACGCTTTTTGAAGTTGGTTCTGGAAAAGTTTTAACAGGTTTAACGCGTCGTATTAACAAAGATATAAAGGGGGTAACCATTGGAACAGTTGATGAAATAGAATCAGCGCTAGGTATGCTTGGCGTTTAATCTATAAGGAGTTAAAAGATGTTTAGATTAACAGGACGTAAAGCTCTTGTAACGGGGGCTTCGGGAGGAATTGGTGAGGCAATTGCACGCTGCTTTCATGCACAAGGAGCCATTGTTGGACTTCATGGAACACGTGAAGAAAAGCTCAGAGAAGTGGCGGCAGAATTAGGGCAGAATGTTTTTGTATTTCCCGCTAATCTTTCTGAACGCCAATCGATTAAACAATTGGCTGAAGTTGCAGAAAGAGAAATGGATGGCGTCGATATTTTGGTTAACAATGCGGGAATCACTAGGGATGGTCTTTTTGTGCGTATGCAAGATAAAGACTGGGATGATGTTTTAGAAGTTAACCTAACAGCTGCTTCTCTTTTGACGCGTGAATTAATACATTCTATGATGCGCCGCCGTTATGGAAGAATTATTAACATTACATCTGTTGTTGGTGTAGTGGGAAATCCTGGACAAACGAATTATTGTGCTGCAAAAGCAGGCTTGATAGGTTTTTCTAAAGCATTGGCACAAGAAATTGCTTCGCGAAATATTACTGTCAATTGTATTGCTCCAGGATTTATTAAATCTGCAATGACAGACAAGCTTAATGAAAAGCAAAAAGAAGCCATTATGGCTGCGATTCCAATGAAGCGTATGGGAAGTGGGCAAGAAATAGCCACTGCTGCTGTTTATTTAGCAAGCGATGAAGCAGCCTATACGACAGGTCAAACACTCCATATCAATGGTGGAATGGCAATGATATGAGTATTTATTTTATTCCACATTGATTTATGAGTTGTATTATTTTAGATAGTAACGATTGAAATGGATAGATGCATCTATTTCTTTAATATGGTCGTTAATCAATTGATGTCGGAATGTCAGATTGGTTCATTTTGTAGGGGATATCCACAGGATATTTTAAATCATTACTAAAATCTTTTAAAGTAATGCATCTATTGCTTGATTAGATGAACCGATATAGTTAACCAAATTATAGGAAATATAAATTCGAGGATTTCAACATGAGTGATACAGTAGAGCGCGTTAAAAAAATTATCGTGGAACATCTTGGGGTTAATGCTGATAAAGTTGTAGAAAATGCAAGCTTTATCGATGATCTAGGGGCTGATAGCCTTGATACGGTTGAACTCGTTATGGCTTTTGAAGAAGAGTTTGGGGTAGAAATTCCAGATGAAGCTGCTGAAACGATTTTTACAGTTGGCGATGCAGTCAAGTTCATTGATAAAGCTTCTGCATGATTACTAAAGGGCAAAGGCATAAATTGCTTTTGCCTATATTCTTCGGAGCTCTTTTGAAAAGAGAGCTTTGAGAGGTGAAGTTTAGTTCAAGGTTAGAAGTTATGAGACGTGTTGTTGTTACTGGTTTAGGATTGGTATCTCCATTAGCTGGTAATATTGAATATAGTTGGAAACGACTTCTTGAAGGAAGAAGTGGTGTCCGACGTATCACTGAGTTTGATGTGTCAGATTTGCCATGCCAGATTGCTGCGCGTATCCCCTTAGGGGATGGAACAGAGGGGACCTATAATGCTGATTTGTATATGGAACCTAAGGAGCAACGTAAAGTTGATGCATTTATTGTTTATGCAATGGCTGCTGCTAACCAAGCGCTTGCAGATGCCGAATGGTTTCCTAAGAGTGATGAAGATCAGATTTGTACAGGTGTGTTAATTGGTTCGGGAATTGGGGGAGTTGAGGGTATTGTTGAAGCTGGTTATACGCTTCGTGATAAGGGCCCACGTCGTGTTTCTCCCTTTTTTATTCCAGGTCGTTTGATTAATCTTGCTTCTGGTTATGTGTCTATTCAATATGGTTTACGGGGGCCTAATCATTCTGTTGTAACTGCTTGTTCAACAGGGGCGCATGCGATTGGTGATGCGGCACGTTTGATTATGTTTGGTGATGCAGATGTCATGGTGGCAGGGGGGACTGAATCTCCGATAAATCGGATATCTCTTGCAGGTTTTGCAGCTTGTAGAGCTCTTTCTACTTGTCGCAATGATGATCCTGAACGGGCGTCACGTCCTTATGATACTGATCGTGATGGTTTTGTGATGGGGGAAGGAGCAGCTGTTGTTGTTTTAGAAGAGCTGGAACATGCCAAAAAACGAGGGGCGCATATTTATGCTGAGGTTATTGGTTATGGTTTATCTGGTGACGCTTACCACATTACAGCACCTTCAGAAAGTGGTGAAGGGGCTCAGCGTAGTATGATAGCTGCTCTTAAGCGTGCACAAGTGAATGTGAGTGAACTTGATTATATTAATGCTCATGGTACATCTACGATGGCTGATTCCATAGAGCTAGCGGCTGTTGAGCGTGTTTTAGGGAGTTATGCACCACAAGTTTCTATGTCATCAACGAAATCATCTATCGGGCATTTACTTGGTGCAGCCGGTGCTGCTGAGGCTATTTTTTCTATTTTAGCTATACGGGATAATATAGCCCCAGCGACACTTAATCTTGACAATCCATCGATTGAAACAAAAATCGATCTTGTACCACACAAACCGCGTGAACGAAAGATTGATACGATTCTTTCTAATTCTTTTGGATTTGGTGGGACAAATGCATCGTTGGTGATGCGACGTTTTAGGGGATAATAAGTATTTTTATTTAATTTCTGCTTTTGAGTTTCCTACTTTATTATAAGGTGAATGAGAGATTATAATATTATCCTTAATTGCTATTGAGGGGTTATGTCCGATGTGAAAAATGGAAAATCATTAAAGGACGTAAGTGATTCCTCTTCGAATCATTTAGCAGATAGTTATGACATGTTAATACATAAAAAACGAAAGAAATCATCTATCGTCCGTAATCCGTTGGTCATTCTCGGTCATTTTTTTCTTATGCTGATTGTGATTATTCTTTTTGCCATAAGTATTCCTCTTTATATTGGAAAAAGTATTTTTGAAGAAAAGGGAAAAATTGAGGAAGAACAAATTGTTCTTATCCATCCTGGTACCGGAATTCGTGAAATTGCTTCATTGCTAGAAAAACGTGGTTTCATTCGATCATCAGATATTTTTGTTTATGGGGTTGGTTATCACCAAAAAACAACGCATCTGAAGGCTGGTGAATATTTAATTCCAGCTCATGCTTCGATGCAGGATATTATGGATATTCTTGTGAAAGGAAAATCTATAGAGTATACATTTACAGTACCTGAAGGTTTAACGGTTCAGCAAGTTTTCGATCGATTAGCTGCGAATGAAATTTTGATTGGAGACCTTCCAAAAATTTTGCCTCCAGAAGGCTGTTTAATGACGGATACGGTTCGTTTTATTCGGGGGACAACGCGTAAAGAGATTGTAAATAGATTGCGTGAAGGACAGACAAAATTAATTCATGCTATATGGGCTACGCGTTCACCTGGTTTACCTATTAAATCAATTGATGAATTTGTTATATTAGCCTCAATTGTTGAGAAAGAAACGGGAATTGCAGCAGAAAGACCAATGGTTGCTGCGGTATTTTATAACCGCCTTACAAAGCATATGCGTCTTCAATCGGATCCAACAGTAATTTATGGTCTCTTCGGAGGAAAAGGAAAACCATCCGGTCGTGCGATTTATCGTTCAGATCTTGAGAAGGAAACACCATATAATACTTATAAAATTAATGGTTTGCCCCCAACGGCTATTGCAAATCCAGGTCGAGATTCTTTGAAAGCGGTGGCACATCCACCAAGCAGTGATGCACTTTATTTTGTTGCTGATGGTTCAGGAGGGCATGTTTTTTCTCGAACTTTAGAAGAACATAATATGAATGTTCGCAAGTGGCGAGAATTAAAGGCAAGACATTGAATTTATAGTGATAACACATCTTTTTGCATCGTAAATGAAAGTCTCAAATATAGTAAAATTTTTCTATTTAAACTTTTTATGAGAATGATAAAAAATTATTTTCTTGTCTGTCACAAGTGGGAAGTGGGATTAGCGTATGGATAAAAATATTTAAGAAAGAAGTGAATATACTGCTAATACCTTATCTCAAAAAAGAGCAGAATAACATTGAGAATTTCTAAGAAAACACATTGATTAGGGGATAGGTTGAGATAATGTATAATTCAAATTTTGGAGAAACATTTATGAACAAAGTAGAGTGATGTAATGACAGTCTTTGAAAGTAAATTGAGTACTATAAAAATGAATAAACGCCGCGGTTTTTTATTTATTCTCTCTTCGCCTTCAGGTGCTGGAAAATCAACAATTTCTCGATTACTTCTAAAAGAGGGACAATTAGAGCTTTCCGTAAGTATGACCACAAGGAAAAGGCGTCCTAGTGAAGTAGATGGGCTGCATTATAACTTTATTTCAAAGGAAGAGTTTGAATATAAGCGTGATAGAAATGAATTTATTGAATGGGCAGAAGTTCACGGAAATTATTACGGCACTTTACGTGAAACTGTTGAAAACGCATTGAATGCTGGCCATGATATGTTATTTGATATTGATTATCAAGGTACCGAGCAGCTACAAAAAAAGATGCTAGGAGATACTGTATCTGTTTTTATCCTTCCACCATCAATGAAAGAGCTTGTTTCGCGTTTACATCGTCGAGCAGAAGATAGTCAAGATATCATCAATTTGCGATTAGAAAATGCACGAACGGAGTTAAAGCATTGGCGTTCTTATGATTATGTTGTGATTAACGAAGATTTAGATCAGTCTTTATCTTTTATTAAATCAATTTATTTAGCTGAAACCGTAAAACGTGAGCGTTGTTCTTATCTTGGATCTTTTGTTGATGGGCTTATTGCTGAAAAAATCGATAAATGTTGTGATTAAAAAAGGTTTTATAACACAAAGTGCATTTTTTAGAGCACTAGATGCGCTAAAATTACAAATTCAGAAACCGAGAGCGTTTCAGCACGGCGCGTTCCGTCAATTCCAGCTTTTTCTAAGAGCACTTCACCTCCAAGTGTTTTGAGATTTTGACGAAGCATTTTTCGTCTTTGCCCAAAGGCGGTTTTTGTGACGAGGCTTAGTTTTTGTGCAGAGCAGGAAAGAGGTTGTGTTCGCGGAATAATATGAACAACGGAAGACGTTACTTTAGGTATTGGTATGAAGGCTTGAGGGGGGACATCAAAAGCAATTTTAGCAATGGTACGCCAGCCAGTTAAGACACTAAGACGTCCATAATGAGTAGATTGAGGTTTAGCTGTAATCCGTTTGGCAACTTCACGTTGAAACATCAATGTCATTGATTCATAAAAAGGAGGCCATGGTTCAGTTAAAAGCCAATTTAATAAGAGTTGTGTCCCAATATTATAGGGAAGATTTGCAATAATGCGAGGTTTTACTGGGCTTGTTTCAAAGAGTTTTGAGAAGTCTTGCTTCAGTGCATCATTACAAATAACTTTTAATTTTTTAGGATAGTGTTTTTCTATTTCTAAGAGAGCCGGTATGCAGCGCTCATCGCGTTCTATTGCTGTTACAATGGCACCCTTTGCTAGCAAGGCACGTGTGAGACCTCCAGGACCTGGACCAATTTCAAGAACAGGTTTTCCTTCTATATTGCCTGCTTGATGAGCAATTTTAGATGTTAAATTAAGATCAAAAAGAAAATTCTGCCCCAAAGATTTATGCGCTTGTAATCCGTATATATCAATGACCTCACGCAGAGGAGGGAGATTATCTATTGGCATGGGTTTAAATTATTTTTTGCAAGTTGATTTGCAAGTTTAAGAGCAGCAATAAAGCTTTCGGGAGAGGCTATCCCTTTATCAGCAATGTCAAAAGCAGTTCCGTGATCTGGAGACGTGCGAATAAAAGGTAGACCTAAAGTGACATTAACAGTGCTATCAAAATCTAATGTCTTAACAGGGATAAGGGCTTGATCATGATACATACAAATGGCAACGTCATATGCTTTTCTTGCGCATTCATGGAACATTGTGTCGGCAGGCAGTGGGCCTGCAATATTGAGTCCTTTCTTTTTAAGATATTCAATAGCAGGAGTGATAACTTCAATATCTTCTTTTCCCATTGCACCTCCTTCTCCAGCATGAGGATTAAGACCAGCAACAGCTAGTCGGGGTGACGTTATTTTAAACCTTGTTTTTAAGTCATATTCAGTAATAAGTACCGTTTGAATAATTAAATCACGGGTAAGCTGTGAAGGAACATTTTTAAATGGAATATGAACAGTTATTGGTACTGTTTTTAATCGGGGTCCTGCTAACATCATAACTGGATGATAACATTTATGAAAAGCTTTATGGGCTAAATCGGCTAAAAATTCTGTATGACCTGGAAATTGAAAACCGGCATCATAAAGACTCTTTTTTGCAATAGGACAAGTGATAAGTGCACATGCATGGCCATTTTGAATCAATTGAACACAGCGTTTAATTGCTTCAATAATTCCAGCGGCATTATTCGATGAAGGTATACCTAATTGATCACTTTGTTTGTTTTTTAACGGTATGATAGGAAGAGCGTTTTGAAAATTTTTTGCAGGATTATTGATTAAAACAGATTGCACCTCAACATCAATCTGTAAAAAACGAGCGCGCGAACGAATAACATCTGGATCAGCAAGAAGTACAAAACGTGGAATTTGGCGCGTAACACGCAAATTCCACGCTTTTAGTACTATTTCAGGACCAATTCCGGCAGGATCACCACCGCTAACAATAAGAGCAGCCATTATGAATTTTGAATGCGTGCCACTCGCCGCAGTTCTCCTAAATATTTTTCGCTTAATTCTTCAAGTTTTTGCGGGCTTCTTTTTTTACTATCTTGAAGAGAAAATATCAGTCGAGCGACATAATCATCAGAAACTCTTTTTATTTTGCAGACAGCAATTGCTTCGATTCCATCAGATGTTTCTTGTAATTTTGTCATTTTTCCAGCAGGCGTTTCAAGAATAGCTTGTTCCCATGCATTAGGAAGTTGTGGCTCCAGAAACTTTCCTAAGTGGCGGATAGTAACGTCTAAAATACCTCTTGCTTGATTGTGAGCATTGGCACATCCACGGAAATGTGCGCGAAAATTACTTGCTTCTCTTTGACGTCTTTCAAAGATTTCTGAACGACGATGTGCAGGAATGACAAAAACAATTCGCTGTAATGTATATTCGTTGGTTGAAGGTTTTACACCACCATTTTTTAATATTCTGCGTACAGCTTCTTGTTCGCTAATCATACCAGTTTCAGCTTGATAGCGTGCACTAACAAGACGCCCCCATCCTATTTGTCCACGGATGTAATCTTTAAAGTGTTGCACAGTGATCTCAGTTTGGATCAGAATCTGGTTGAGCTGATCAATCGTCATATTATTTTGTGTCGCAAAATTCTCAAAAGCTCTATCAACTTCATCATTGCTTACTTCAATATTACGACGTTTTATTTCAATATTTTTTAGCTTTTCGTCAATAAGCTCTTTTTTAGCCTGTGCCACCAAATTGCTTTGCTTTTGTTGTAACCTGAGAAAAGCAAGGCGTCTTTGTATATCATAATTTGTGATGGGGTTGCCATTAACTGTAACAACAATAGAAGTCTGCGCAAAGACTGTCGGAATCAAAAATCCATTTATTAGCAGGCTACTTACGCTCAAAGATGCAATATAAAATAAAGCAAGAAAACGCTTTTTCAATTTATTCATGTAAATAGGCTTTCGCATTGTTTATTAATTCTCATCAACAACTTAAAATACACGCTTTCTTTCATAAAAACAATGATAAGTTAAATGACTGATACATTCCCTTTATAAATTAATCTATCTTTTTTCCGATATCTGCAATCGTACGCAATGAAAGAGAGAAATTAAAGTTTTGCAAGGGTGCTTTCCTGCCTGGATTCGTTACCTGTTGATAACCGAATGTTAACCCGAAACATTCATCCATATAACTCAAGCTAATTCCTCGCTTTATAAATGTACCAGATACTAAATCATAACCGGCGTTGCTATTAATGGACCAATAATCTGCCAATTTAAGTCCTGTTTGAAAAGAAATTTCTTGGCGCTTTTGAGAATATTCATAATCTGGTTGCTTTGCGATATAGGCATATTGTAGAGCCGCCCAAAAATTTTGCCATTTTTGTGATGCTTCGATTTCACTACGGCGGATTTTCCCTGTTTTTTTGTCAAAGCGTCCACGCGTTTCTAAGGAAAAACCACTTTTATGGGTTGTACCAAACATTGCAACATAGTCTGAACGTTTTGCCTCTAAGCTAGAATGAGTACCGACATTGATAAAGTCCTTTTCTGCAAAAGAATTCTTTCCTGCTAGATGAAAGGATTGTCCAATGAGACCATAAAGAGACCAATTATCATTAAGGCTTCCAGAATATCTTATACCTATATTGGCTCTTGTACCACCTTCTACACGATCATAACCAGAAAATTTGTCTCGTTGAAAGAGAGTGGTTGCATCAAAGACAAAGCTTTGAGCATTTTCATTAGGAATTTGTCCAATATATTGTTCATTATTGCGTATAAAAATTTGTACAGTTGGTTCTATAATATGTGTAGAATGATCAGCTATAATGAGGAAGGGATAGCGTAGTTCCAACCCTGCTGTTGCCATGCCACGAATTGCTGAACCATGAATTGCGGATAAGGCATTGTTTTCTATAGAATCTGTATGATTTTTGCTTGCATTGGTTGTAATGATATCAGTTCGTAGAGAGAGAAGAGGGGTTAAAATGAGTCCATTGTGCGTGTTGAAGCGCTTTTTCCACTGAAGCTCGTTTGTTAAACGCAAACTATTTCCAGCCATACCAGAAAGTCTTACTGTGTTGAGAGGGTTTCCGTTCTGGTCGGGTGAACTGAAGTCAGCATGGCGACGATAAACTGATTGTATATTACTATGGAAGGTAAGCTCTCCATTATAAATGGGTTCATCTGGTGTGAAAAAATAATCGATGCGTGGTAAGACCCACGCTTGTCGAGAGTGACGTTCATAATGAGGATCATTCAGTATTGAATCTTGAACTTTAAAATGATAAAAACGCATATCAAAATAATTTTTTCCTGCAAGACCATTCAGATAGATCTGAGAAAGTTGTGTAGGATTGTTATAGTTTTCAAGTTTATAGGCACGACTAAAATGCCGATCTGATTGTGCAAGAATATCCCATCCATAAGCCCAGTGTGAGTTAATACGAGAATCCCCCTTTGTCGCCAGCATATAACGGTTTTTATGTTGGGCATCAATCGTATCATTATCAAATCTATGCGGTTTCATTTGATATATATGAGCAAAGCGAATGTTATAACGGCCCGTTTTTAAACGCTGACGCCATTCCCCTTCGGTTAAAAGCCCTTGTTGGGTATAAACCGTAGAAGAAAGGGTAAAATCATAATGGGGGGCGAGATTCCAGAAATAAGAATTCTTTATCCCCATACCGAGATAATCAGTATAAAAAAAATGAGGAGTAAGCAGACCGCTAGCACGCCTGACAGTTGGATCATAGATCTCAAAATTTGGAAATTTTATAACCGGTACACCAAAAACTTCAAAACTGCTATTTTCAAACCGAATTTTTTTGACGCTATTATTCCATATGATCTTTCTTGCTTTAATTTTCCATAGGACGTCTCGATCTGGTTTATAAGAGCAAGGTTCACAGGCTGTATAGGTTGCATTTTCAAAGACTGTTATGTGATTGTGTTTGCGTGTAGCATTTTGGGCTGAAAAGTGAACATTGTTGGCTGTATCAATACGTAAGGCGTTTACAAAACCCTCGCCAAGATCTTTGGTCATATCAATTTGGTTGGAATAAATTTTATTACCATCCTTTTGAGTAATTTCAACGTTCCCTTGTGCTATAAGCCGTCCTGTTTTTTGATTGTAAATAATTTTTTGAGCGATAACTTTATTGCCATCATATTCGATTTGGACATTACCGTTTGCAGAAACAGTGTTTTCATCACGATTGTAGATGAGTTCATCCGCAGAGAGCAAAAGAGGAGGTTCCGGATTTTGAATGCGACTTTGAGAAGGAGATTGAAGGCTTTGAGCGTGCGCACAATAAGATAAAGCACCTCCTAAAATAATCCCCACAACACTTTTAAAAGCGAGAGCACTTAATTTTGTTAAAATAGTTTTTTTAAGTGTTAATGCTTTCACTTAGCCATCCTCTTTATGAAGTAAAAAAGAGATTCCTAAGAATAACGCAATAACAACGGGTGTCCAAGCTGCAATAATTGGTGGAATATATCCAGCATTACCAAAAGCTTGAACAAGTACGGAAATAACATAAAGCATAAACCCAGCTATTACGCCACCAAGAATCAACATTCTAGATTGCCCAAAACGTGTAAAATTTAAAGATACAGTTGCTGCAATGAGGGTCATTGCCACAAGCAATGCCGGTAATGCAATCAAAGATTGGAAATACATATCAAAATTATTAGCAGAATAGCCAAATGAACGTGCAATCATAATTTTTTTTGGCAATTGGTAAAATGGAATAGTTGCGGGATTCACTAAACGTTCCGTTAAAAATTCAGGTTTTAGATTGGTTTTTATTTGCAACACGGTAAATTTTTCAGGAGGATGCCCTATTTTATAGATTGTTCCATTTGTTAATTGCCAAAATCCATTAGTCAAGGTTGCTTTTGGGGCGTTAATCCAATTTTTAACGGTTGCATTGTCATTGTATTGTACAAAGGTTGCATCGAGAAGAGAAAGTCCTTGATCGGTGATAGATTTAGCACCAATGGTTGTTCTGCCTAAATTTGTACGTTGTGTTAACCAGTGGATACTTGTATTGTGAAGAGGTGTTAGTACATTGTGATTGCGCCATTCAGTCATCTTTTTTTCTGCTTGAGAAAATCCCCATGCAGCAAGTGGATTAATGAGAAGAATTGAAAATAATCCTAAAAGAAAAGCTCCAAAACAAGCTGGCATAAGAAATTGCCATGCAGAAACACCGATTGAACGAGTCACCACAAGTTCAAGTTTTTTGTTGAGCGAGATAAGCGTTGCCATTGCAGAAAAGAGTGCAATGAAAGGGATAAGTTGTTGCATGATAAAAGGGATGCGTAAAACAGAGAGGAAAAATGCATCTTTTGCTGTATAATGCGGAAGGGAAGATAGCCTACCGGAATTCTCTGTGAAATCGATTAAAAGAGCAAGAACAAAAATGCTTCCCAAGAAATAACAAGTTATTTTAAGATAACGTATAAAAAAATATCGTCCAAGTGTCCACCCAATCATGATATTTTATCCGAGGAATCTTGAGATTTTCGATGTTCAAATTTGTTCATTATTTTTTGAAAAGCGATTTGAAGTATCTCATTAACTTTTGTGGGAAGCCCAATTTTATGATTCGTTAAAAGCATAAAAAAGACAAATGCACTTGTTCCTATAGGTATAATATAAAGGAGAGGAACGTATGCAAGATCGCTTTTTGATTTTTCTGCGAAAAAATATCCTATCCAATACACCAGAAAAGAAAGGGCAATTGCCGAGAGGTTTGCGGAATGACGAGCTTGTCGATGGGAGCGTACATCCCCTGCCGCTGCTAATGCAATAAGTGAAAAAACAATAGGGTAGAGCCATTGTGTTAATCTGCGGTGAAATTCAGCTTTATATTGGAGTGGTTTTCGTTGATAGTAGGGATCTTTTGGGTCAGGGTTTTGTAAATAAGAAAGAGACCGATCTTTTGGATAAAGAGTAGGTGTTTTATCACTGGGGATAAACTCTCCTAGGCTAAAAGTATATGAGCTAAATTGCACGATTGAAACACTGTTATTTTGATGATTGACTCTTTCTATTTCACCGTTATTGAGAACCAGAAAACTGCCGTTTTTATTATTCACAATGGATGCGTCTGTTGCATAATAAAAAAGATCAGTTTTAGGATCACGCTGGTCGGCAATGAAAAGGCGTTCAAGTGTTCCGTTTGGATTTCGTTCGCCAATTTCTATGTAAAGGTTATTGGCGAGTTTTTGAAAGCTCCCTTCACTAATGAATAGATTAATAAGATCAAAATGAGCGCTTGCTAGCATTTGTCGCATATGAAGACGCGCTTGAGGAACAACAAAATTAGCTATAGAAAAGGAGATACAGGATGCAACAATAGCAAGAAGAAGGATAGGTTTCCAAACAGTACTTTTAGGAAAACCAGAGGCATTGATGACAGCAAATTCTGAGTCTTGATGCATTGCTGAGAGGATGGTTGTAACTGCGATCACTAATGCAAATGGAATGACAAGAAAAATAACAGAAGGAACCAATGAGAGTGAAAATTGTAAGACTGTGAGGAGTGTTTGTTTACTTGTTGTGAGAAAGTTTATCCGTGCAAGAATTTGTATAGTCCAACTAACGCCCACTGCTGCAATCATGACAGAACTAAACAAAACAAGGACACGTTTCAGGATGTAGAACTCAATAATACGCATAAATTGGGGAAAATCCTCAGTTTTTAATTCGATAGCAAATATTCTTACTGCTTTCGGTTAAAATGTAATAAAGTTTGAAAAAATATCCTTTCATGAATTGGATATTTTTACCAAATAAATAATATAAAATTGCCTATGAGGTCCTCTTTAAATTTTCCGTACATTATATTTTATTTTCAACTATAGTCTACAAAGAAACTAGAAGAATCTAGAAGATAACTTAAAAAACTTTTTATTAACGTTGAAAATAAAAATTATTGTCTTTTAAAGACACGTGCAAAAAGATGATGCATCTCAATCAAAAAAGAGGGTTTATATCTTGAACCGTTTCCTTTGTATTAGGAATATAGAGGTTTTTTTAAAAAGATGTTAGCTTTTTTATAAAGAATGATGAAGGCTTAAGAGATTGGATATTTTATTCTATCATTTGACGCAGTCAACGCTGAAGGATATTTTGCCGACGCTTGTGGAGCGTGCATTGGCTCGTTTTGGTACAGTAACAATACAGTGTGTGAGTAAAGAACAACGCGATTCTATAGATATACATTTATGGGTTTATACTGATGAATCATTTATTGGACATGGAACGGAGTGTGATCAATATCCAAACTTTCAGCCTGTATTTCTTACGACAGGACAAGAAAATCCGAATGATTCAAAGATTCGTTTTCTCATAGAGGGAGCTGTTTGTTCGGATATTGATGCTTATCAACGACTTGTCGTGATATTTGATGGTAAAAGTGAAGAGCAGTTGAATCTCGTTCGTGCACAGTGGAAAAAATATAAAATGGAAAATCATAATTTAACGTATTGGCAACAGACTGAAGATCGTCGCTGGGAAAAACAGGTTTAATGCGTCTCGTATCTATTGTTCTGATTTTTATAGGATTACTGGGAATAGTAAATCCTTCACTTTTTATTACGGAAGGCTCAGGGGGAGGGCGTTGGGTTTTTATTGTGATTTTTCTTTTAGGCATGTTAAATATATGGACTATAATTAAAAAAATGAAACGCCATAATGATGATTATTGATCGAATTTTGCTTGTTTTATGGGCTGTGATGTTGTCCTTCTTTTGCGTTTCATGGTTGGGGACAACGCATATCTTATCAGAAATGTTTGCTGTTTCTTATATAAGCAATATTGCAGATTTTTTATTTTTCTTTTTGAGTGCCTTGTTCGCGGGAATATTGTGGTGGAAAATACCTCAACCCCTGTCTTTAAAAATGAAACTGGCAGCATTTTTGCTGCCAGTACTTATTTTATTCTTCTTTATTATATTTTAGTTGGATATTTCATCATCTGTAAATCCGACGAAGCAAATCAGTGAAATAAAAGAAGCAAGAAGCAAATAATAGCCGATATAAGATGTATCAAAATGTTGTACCAGATATTCTGCAATATAAGGCGCAAGAGAGGCTCCTACGATACCCGATAAGTTGAAAGTAATAGAAGAACCAGTATATCGAATTGCTGTTGGGTATGGTGAAGCCAAAACAGCACCAAGAGGACTGTATATCATCCCCATGATAGACAAACCGATAACAGACATTGCAAGGACTCCTATAACTCCAGAATTTAAGAAATAAGGAATTGCAAAAGAATAGATACCGGTGATGATTGTAACCCAAATCATCAAAGTTCGACGTCTAATACGATCAGCGAGTTTTCCAGTGATGACAGTAAAAATTCCACAGAAAATAGCACCAACAATTTCGACTTGAAGAGCTTGATAAAATGGCAATTGCAGATGGTTTGTTGAGTAGCTTAACAAATATGCAGTGACCAAGTAAAACAAAACAAATGTTGCCATACCAGAAAATATTCCAAGAAATAGGATTCGTGGACATTTTAAAAAGACATCGATGATAGGAACTTTGACACGTTCTTTACTTTCAAGAGTTTTTTTGAATTGAACAGTTTCATTGATTGAAAGACGGATCCATAATCCTATAATCATAAAAACAACTGAAGCAATAAAAGGAATGCGCCATCCCCAAGCTAAAAGTTCTTCATGATCAAGGAAATGCAACAGACCTAAATAAACGGCAATAGATAAAAATAAACCGATTGGAACACCCAATTGGGGGAACATCGCGTACCAGCCGCGCTTTTCTGGAGGGGCATTTTCTGTTGCGAGCAAAACAGCTCCTCCCCATTCTCCTCCTAATCCCATTCCCTGTCCAATACGGCACAAGGTCAAGAGGAAAGGGGCAAACCATCCAGCGGTTTCATAAGTAGGAAGAAAACCAATAATGACTGTTGAAAGCCCCATTGTGAGAAGAGAAGCAATAAGTGTTGCTTTTCTTCCAATTTTATCTCCAAAATGTCCAAAAACAATTGATCCAAAGGGCCGAGCAAAAAAGGCCGCTCCAAAGATCAGGAAAGATTGTAAAATGGCAATCTGATCATTTTGTGTTGGAAAAAACACATGAGGAAATATGAGAGCTGCGGCAGTGGCAAAGACATAGAAATCAAAGAATTCAATTGTTGGGCCAATAAGGCTTGCAAACAAAATGCGACGAGGGGAATTTCTGTTGCTTGTAGCTTTCATTTCTGAGTTTATAGACATGAATAGAATGTCCCTTTCAGTATATGACAAATCAAATGACGAGTTAACTGACTATAACTATAGAAATTTCAAATCAGTGTCGAGTCAATATTGTGACACTTCGTTATATATTAGAATAATGATTATGGACTGATGAGTATGAATAAGTGGTCTATATATTATCCATATTGAATAAAATAAAGACACTGCTTTAAATGCTGTAGAAGATGGCAATAGGTGGACATAAACGCAGCTCTCATTCACATTGCTGTTTCCTTTAAAGTTTAATGCTATTTTTATCTATTAAGGAATCAATCTTATTCGTAGATCGGTGTTTAGTGTCTTAAAATATTAAAAATATTTTTCATGGATGCAATTATAACACTTTTAAAGTGTATCTAAAACAAATTAAATCTTTTAGCTGTGCATGCATTTTAAAACACATGATGTATATTTGATCTGTCAGAGTTTAATCCATCGAATGCTTTGTTATCTTAAAAAAACATGAGGTTGAGCAATTGCATTGAGTTGTTTTGGTCTATGCACTTTTTTCTAAATGGGAGAATTTAAATTTAAAATTATGGAGTGTGAATAATGCAACGCAAATTGAAATTAAGTTTTTGTGCATTAATAACCAGTGGTTTTTTTGTCAAGATTGCGAGTGCAGATGGAGTAGCGACACCAAAAGAAAAGTTATTAACACCAATAAGTATCAGTGAACACCTAGAAGAGACAAGAAAGTTGTTATCGGAAGTGAGGGGACTAAAAGAAAAAAAGGGGGAATCAAAAAAGATAGAGAATAAACAGACAGTAGAAGGAAGTGATCTTTCAGAAGAGGAAAGGAAGAGATTAGAAAAGCTATTCTTTGAAGTCCTCACAAATTCAATAATAAGCGATGGTGCTGCGATCTATATTACTAACCGTGACTCTGAAGGTTCTGAAATAAATAGCTTTAACTATAAAGATGCAGCTTATTCCATTAATAATACGGTTAGAGAAGGGGGAAAACTCTACATTGATGCAGCAAGTGTTAGTAGAGATACAACAATTGAGCATGGTGGGATTGAGGTTGTACAAAACTTGAGCAGTTCGGAATATGCCACTGTAAAAAAAGGTGGTAAACAAATTGTTGAGAGTGGTGCAAATGCAGAAGGGGCTCAAATCCATGGTGGCGAGCAGATTATTTTTGGTAAGGGAAGCCTTGGATCTGGTTTATCGCGAAAAGATAAGGCAAGTAGTGCTTATAACACCGAAATTTATGCTGAAAATGGAATGCTAGGACTACAAAGTGTCTATAGTGGTGGGATGGCTGTTGACACAAAGGTTATGAAAGGAGGTGTCCAGAATCTTGATGGTAAAGAGAATTCTAATAACGGCTTTGCAGAAGATACTGATATAGAGGGTGAGGATTTTACAATAAATGAAGGGGCTTTTGCACTGAGTACAGAACTTTTTAAAAATGGTGCGCAGAATATCTTAGCAGGAGGGAATGCGAGCGAAGTTACTTTATACGATAGAGCTACTCAGAAGATATATGATTCTGGATACGTGGATAATCTAACAATTAATCATCAAGCAAAATCATGGGTTTTTGCTGGTGCGATATTAGGTGAAAATACAAATGTTAATAATTTTGGCAATCTCTATCTTTATGCTGGAAATGGTGAAGCTGTTACGGAAGTAGACAATCTTAATTTAAATGGAGAAGATACCAAACTATACATTATTGCGTCTGAAGATAACAGCAAAAAACCTCAGGTTAATGTCCAGAATTTAACGGGAAGTGGCAGAGTTATTTTTACGTCTTTAGGGACTAATAAGCATTATTCTCAGCTTAATATTGATGATCTTTCAGGTTCTTTACATTTCAATTTTAATGTCAATTTTGCCAAGCACCTTAGTGATTATCTTGTCATTAAAGAAAGTGGTTCAGGTTATCATACAGTAAGTATTATTGATTCTGGGGGGGAGGTCACACCCCCTTCCCACAAAAGGTTTAAATTAATTTCTGATCATAGTGGAAACGCTTATTTTACTCTGGCAAACACTTTTGGTGAAAAAATCAAAGCTATTGATGCCGGAACTTACATGTACAGTTTGAAACATAGAAAAAATGAGAGCAATGGTAAAACTTGGTATTTAGATGCGAATTATGCTCTTGATGAGACAAATACCTCTTTGTTTTCTGATTTTAGCTTGCAACCATCTGCTATAGCTTCATTATCGAATGATCTCACAGAACGCACAATTGAAAAGGGAATGATTGTTACGATTGCTGATCCTAGCTTTGATAGTAACAGTGAGAAAGTTGAAAGCACTGGAGAAACTTCGATTAGTAGTACAGTTAAAGACGGTGGAAAGATCTCCGTTTATCACGGTGGTTTTAGCTTGTATACAACAATTCAAAGAGGCGGCACTGAGCTTATTAGAACACAGGGTCTTTCACAGGATAGTACAGTTAAGAAAGGGGGAAAACAAAAGGTTGAAGATGGGGGAAAAGCTGAAGGGGGTAAAATTTACGGTGGTGAGCAGTTTGTTTCAGGAAAGTCTGATATCAAAGGTGAGGTGGTAAGAAGCAGTGCCTATGACACTATCGTTTCTGGTAAAAATGGAGTGCTAGGATACCAGAATGTGTACGATGATGGAGAGGTTTTTAACACAAAGATCATGGAAGGAGGGGTACAAAATCTTTATGTAGAAGAGGATCTAAACGACTATAGCAGTTTTGCATTTGATACGAAGGTCTTTTCTGGTGGAGAGCAACACATTTTAGCAGGGGGAATCGCGATTGGCGTTCTTTTACAAGGGAATGCTTTCCAAGCAATAGATTTAGGAGGCTATGTAAAAGATTTAATAATTAGGGATCAAGCACAATCGTGGTTACATTTTGGTGCAACATTAGAAGGAAGCACTATGATTCATGATTCTGGACGGATTTATCTTTATGCTGGTACTGAGCGATCTCGTACTGAAGTAGAAAAAATTGTGTTAAATGGCAGAGATACAAAATTGTACGCGATTGCTTCTAATATAGATGGCGAAAGTTCTTTGATTGAGAACCTGAGTGGGAATGGTCGTGTTATTTTTACTTCTACCGTGTTTAATCCATATTACTCTACACTTGAGATCAATGATCTTTCAGGGAGTTTACATTTTAGGTTGCATACTAATTTTGCAGAACAGCGCGGTGATTATCTTTTGATAAAAAAAGGAGCAGGTTATCACACCATAAGCGTTATCGATTCTGGTGTTGAAATTACCAATTCTCCTCTACAAGATCAGAATTTAGTTTTGGAGCTTGATTTAATTCATGATCAAAGCGGAAATGCGCATTTTACTCTGACAGATTTTTCTGGAGAAGAGACGAGTACGATTGATAATGGAGTCTACATGTATGGCTTAAAGACAAAAGATGATAATGGGGCAAAGACTTGGTATTTGGCTACGTCACAAACAACTTTTGCTCCTGTAATCTCTTCACCTTATGCGGAGTCACCTATAGATAAGCTTCCTGAAAAAGAAGAAAATATGACATCGTCAAAAGATTTTAGTATCTCTGATGTAATTGATTACAGTATTGGCGAAGGAGGAGGAATTCTACAAAGCTCTTTGCTCGGTGATGATAACGTAGTTTATATCTCTGATGATGGAGAGCGAGGTGTTCTTAAGAAGTCCATTAACAATACAATTCAGGGATCAGGAAGACTTTATGTTGAAGCTGGTGGTTTCAGTAAGAATACGACAATTGAAAATGGTGGTGTTGAGATTGTAGGGGAACAAGGGATTTCAGAATTTACGATTATTTACGAGGGTGGAAAACAAAGAGTGGAGGGAGGAGGAACCGCATTGAGAGCTGAAATTTATGGTGGGGAGCAGCTTGTTTTCGGAGATGGTTATGTAAATGGTGGAATTGTGGGGAGCAGCGCTTATAACACGACACTTTATGGTCAAGGTGATACGCCAGGACAGCAGAATGTATATGATGATGGGATGGCTGTGGGAACAAAAGTGATGAGTGGAGGAATACAAACTCTTGCTAAGTGGTTCGCAGATGATGATGATTTTATACAAAAGAGTGGTGGTTTAGCTGTGAATACTGAGGTTTTCGCGGGTGGTGTACAGCGGGTATTAGCAGGGGGTGAAGCGAATAGAGTAATTTTACGCACTGGTGGTGTTCAAGAAGTCTATGCGGGTGGAATTGTGAAGAATCTAACGATTGAAGGTAATGCCAATTCATGGATTTCTCCTAGTGCAATATTAGGAGGAGAAATAAAAGTTCAAGATTTTGGTGGGATCTATCTTGATGCTGGAGGTGATGGTCAACAAACTATAGTAGAAAACATTGAATTAAATGGAGAAGACGCTCAATTATACTCCGTTGCTCGTGGGGTTGACGACAAAAGTACACGCATTCAGCAGTTAAGCGGTGTAGGAAAAGTCATTTTCACCTCTTCTGAAGATGATTTATATTACTCTCAGCTTTATATTAATAATCTAGCAGGGAGTCTACACTTCGATTTTAATGTCAGCCTTGCAGAAGGAAAAGGTGATTACCTCTTTATTGAGAATGGGAGTGGTTTTCACACAATAAGTGCCGTAGATTCTGGTATTGAAGTTGTTGATCCTTCTTCAGCAGGACTTGATTTAATTTTTGATCAAAGTGGTAGCGCATCTTTTACTCTACAAAGTTTTTCTGGCGCAAAAACTGTAATGGTTGATGGAGGAACTTATACTTATGGCTTAAAACACAAAAATATTGAGAATGAAGAGGGAAAAATTTGGTATTTGACTGCAGTTTACATGGATAGTGCGCCACGCAGAAGCAGATCTATGCGGCATTTAAATCAAAATCAATTAGTTTCTTCTCTTTCAACAATTACAGCACCACAAGAGCATGCTATTAAATTGCCACGTCGAAGAAAAAACCGCCAAAACTTAAGGCAAAAATCTCAGGCTTCTGTATCTCCAACTATTTCCTCTCTTAGAAGTCACGTTACTGAAGTCTTAGGTTCAGGAAGTTCTCATCCTCTTTCTGATGAAAAACAACAAACTGCTGTTTCAACCTCTTCTCAATCTTTAGCCGATCAAATGATTGTGCGTCCAGTTCATAAAGAACACCCTTTTCCACAATTGAGTGAGAATCTTTCAGTTTCTCACTTTTTGACCACTCCCTCTACAGATGCGGTATTGTCTATGTCTGTGGCGCCAGCGATGGTTTTTCACAATGAAATGCAAACCGTACGTGCGGGAAGAGGAATTCTAGATAAAAGTAAAAAGAATACGGCTTTATGGAGCTATGCGATAAAATCTAAAGAGAGTGTTACTACAGAGCATATAGATTTTAAACTGGATCAGACCGGTATCGTTTTAGGGATCAATGGTTTAAGCGAGTGGGAAAATGGAGAGTTTTATATAGGTGGTTTTGGCAGTTATGATCGTGCCCGTGTTGCGCATGCACGGGGGGGTAACAGTGGAATCAATACTTATGGTATTGGCGCTTATGTCACTTATTTGGATCATAGTGGATGGTATCTCGATGGTATTTTAAAATACAATCATTATCAAAATACTCTAAAAGCCGTTTCAACGAATGGTTTAGAGATTGAAGGAACATATACTCAAAGGGCATTGGGAACTTCCTTTGAAGCTGGTTATCGACTTAAGACGTCAAAGAACAGTTGGTTACAGCCTTATGGACAATTTACATGGTTACAAGTTGAGGGTAAAGAAATCAAGTTATCGAATGACATGACAGGTGACATGCGTCCATTCACTTCATTACGCAGTGAGGTTGGCTTATCTTTAGGATATGAATTTGGTTCTCACATAGATTCCTCATCGCTTGCGTATATTACAGCAGCATGGTTGCGTGAGAATAAAGATGACAATCAAACGTTAATTAATCAACGCCATCCATTTACCACTGACTTATCGGGGAATGCAGGTAAATTAGGAATAGGTTTAAGCAGTTTAGTGAGTGAGAAGTTAAAGTTATATGGTGAGGCACATTATATTAAAGGGCGTAAAACAAAACAGTCCCTTCAGGGTATTTTAGGTGCACGCTATAGTTTCTAATTATATGGTTATTTTTTAGTTATCTTTAAATGTATGATTAGTTTTTTTAAGTTTTTAATGCAGCATCAGAGAACAATTTTTCAGAGCACGCAGCTTCGTTGTTCATGATAAACTGTATTCCCTTATATACTTGATTATGCATTACTTTTTTTGATAAGAAAATTCTGAGGAAATGCTAAAGAAGCACTATAAAAACGCCCTTATATTCTTGATCAAAAAAGTATTTAAAAACTATAAAGAACGGTTTTTTATGAGATAAGGGGGATTTTTAAGAAGGATTATTGCAATCTAAGGTTGAAAATATGTTTTGTAGAGCTAATTACGTTCAGTGTCTATGCAGGCGTGAAAGGGGGGAGGATATGGCTCTACAATATAAATGGAAACGACATTGTTGGATACTCATGTTGAGCAGCTGTTTTGTGCAGGCTGCTGCTGCAAATGAGAGGGGGATACCGCTTTTTTGTCAATCTTCAAGTTATGAAAATGGCAAAATATTTCAGGATCAATACAATGAGGATATGAAAACGGGAAGATGCATACTTGGAGCATCTAATGATGTTATTATAAGGGCGCGTAATGAATTAGACTTTTTAAAAAAGCCTAGCGATTTTACTGAGGATAAGGGCGCTAGAGTGTTTGTGAGTCAACAGGAGCTTGACAGCAGTCATCGTGAAAATGTTGAAAATAATGTACAAGAATACAATACTAAAATTCTTAAAAAACCTGAACTTATTTCCATTAAAGATGGGGCACTGTTAGAAAATTATATTCTTGATAATGAAGGTAAAGCATACATTTCAAATGATGGTGAGATTGATAGCCCAGGGCGATCCATTAATAACACAGTAAGGAATGGTGCAGAGCTTTATGTGTATGCAGGAGGACTCAGTGAGGATAGTAAAATTGAACATGGCGGAATTGAAAATGTTGAGGCTTTAAAGGGAAAACAAGGCTTTTCGAAAAATGCAGTCGTTAAAGAAGGTGGACAACAAAGTGTTGGAAATGGAGGAAAAGTAGAGGGGACTAAAATTTATGGTGGTGAGCAACTTGTTTTCGGGGAGGGGGATGTTGGAGGAGAGGTTAAAGGGAGTAGTGCTTTTCATACTATCATTTATGGTCAAGATGAAACACTAGGCCAACAAAAAGTATATGATGGCGGAAAAGTTTGGAATACGAAAGTTATGCAAGGGGGTGTCCAAGAGGTTGGACAAAAGTCTCAAAGTGCAAAAAATGGTGGTTTTGCATTTGACACAGAAGTTTTTGGCGGTGGTAAACAACGTATCTTAAAAGGCGGTCAGGCTATTGGAGTTATTTTAAATGAGAGTGCTATTCAGGAAATATATACTGATGGATCTGTAAAAAATCTAACAATGAATGATCAAACAAAATCATGGGTGCATGCTGGGGCAACATTAGAAGGAAAGACACAGTTAAATCATTCTGGGCAGATCCATCTTTATGCTGGGAATGATCAACATCATACCATAGTAGAAGATATTATTTTAAATGGAAAAGATACAAAACTGTACTCTATTACTGATGAGTTTGATGGAAAAAGTTCTTTGATACAAAAATTAAGTGGTGAAGGGAGTGTTATTTTTTCGTTTACAGGTTCTGATCCATATTATTCTCAGCTTCATGTGAATAATCTTTCAGGAAATTTACATTTCGCGTTCAATACTACGATTGCCCATAACCGTGGTGATTATCTCTTGGTTGAGAAAGGTGCTGGGAATCATACGATAAGTGTTGCTGATTCTGGAGTTGAAATCACGGATCCTTTTTCAAATAAGCGTGATTTAATTATGGATCAAAGTGGTGGAGCACATTTTACACTGACAGATCTTAAGGGTGACAAAATTAACGCCATTGATGGTGGAACTTATATGTATGATTTGAAAGAAAGAAAGGATGAAAATGGAAAAGTTTGGTTTTTATCTGCAGATCGCCTCAGTGGACCAGAAACCTCTATTCCAGATCCGGAAAATCCTTTTGTTCCTGGTGAAACAACAACGACACCCTCTACAGATGCAGTATTAACGTTGTCCGTAGTTCCTGGACTTATTTTTAATAATGAGTTGCAAATTATACGGAATGGTAGAAAAATTTGGGACAGAAATAAGAAAGATATCGAACTATGGACTTATGGGATTAAGAGCAGAGAACGTGTTGCGACAGGCCATACACACTTTAAGCTTGAGCAAACAGGTTTAGTTTTTGGTGCTGATCAGTTGAGTGAATTAAGGCATGGAGAGTTGTATGTTGGTGGTTTCGGTAGTTATGATCAAGCACGTATTTCTCATGCACGAGGTGGTAATAGTGATCTGAGCTCTTATAGCATTGGAACTTACGCAACTTATTTTGATCATCGCGGATGGTATATGGATGGTGTTTTGAAATATAATTATTACCGAAATAATTTGAAAGCCATATCAACGAATGGTTTAGCCATTCAAAGTCATTACAATCAGTGGGCGATAGGTGGATCATTTGAGATTGGTTGTTATTTTGAACCGGCACAGAATACTTGGATGCAGCCTTATATCAAGCTAACAGGTTTGCAGGTTGAAGGTAAAAGAATAAAACTTTCCAATGGAATGATAGGTGATCTAAGCCCATTAACTTCATTCCGCAGTGAAGTTGGATTGACTGCAGGACATGAATTTTTTGTGAGTTCAGAAACTTCATTAACAGCTTACATTATGGCAGCTTGGTTGCGTGAGAATATAAATAATAATTATACGACAATTAATAACCAGTATAAATTTATTACAGATTTGTCAGGCAGTGCGGGTAAATTGGGAATTGGTTTAAACGGTTCGGTCAATGATAAACTAACACTTTATGCGGAAGCACATTATCTAAAAGGACATAAGATTAAGAATGCTCTTCAAGGTATTTTAGGATTACGCTATAGTTTCTAAATATGTGTGCATGGCTGATTAACTTTACAAATGTAATTGTTTTGCAAACTTAAACAGATAACGTTCGGCTATGTCTTCTCGAGAGTGTAAGGACTTTCTCAAATAGTAGAAATGTCTTTATACTCTTTCTTTTAAAGGCAACATACTGAATTTATAATAATAATTCATTTCTATGCATGGTGAATGAGAGTCACAAAAATCATAGGATTCTCTCATTCCAAATCTGTTTATGTTGAATCAATCAAAATTATTCGCTTGGCACATCGCAAGCGGGATGAAGGTGTGTATAAAAACTATACAAAAAAGAAGTAAAAATGTCTCTGATGAATCGTCTCTAGTGTCAAGGGCTATCACAACATTGGGATGGCAAAGTGTATGATGATACCGGCCCGCTTCTTCATAAGCGTAAAGATTGGGGGTCAATGGCTTTACCGGTATACCATTCATGGATGACGTCGCGAAATGGGCTTGAGTGCATTGAGAGATGTCTCTTTAAAACAAGTGCGTGAATGTACAACCCAATGGCGTTTTGTTTTACGTGAAGGGGGGCGCCATTAAAGGGCACGAGCATTTTTTTCATCTATAATTCCAGATATGCAAATTATTCCTTGAATTTAAGTAAACACTTTGAATTTTATTCAATTTTCTGCCTTAAGTTAGAGCTTTTTAGTGGTTTATAGATAAACAACTTAAGGTTGTTTAAATTAAAAAATACACTAAAAAATTGTATTTAGACATAAATAAAACACATTATGATACAATCTAAAACGAGCTACCTATGTAGCCGCGGGGTATTTTTCTAAATAATTGAGAGTGGAGTGTGGATAATGCGGTATAAATACAAATTAAGTTTTTCAGTATTGATGATCAGTAGTTATCTTGTGCAATCTGCAAGTGTAGTTGAGAGTAGGAATAGAGTGCTAACAAGAGCAACACATGTGGTAAATAGAGAAGAGGAAGAAAAAAAATTAGAACAGATTGCTAGTTTTTTCAAAAATAATATTACGATTGAATATGGTGATATAGAGCTTGTTGAAAATGGAGAAACTTCTGTAGGTTCTACTATTAAAAAAGGAGGGATACAAATAGTTACACGAGCAGGAATTGCAATGAACGCCAAAATTTTGGGAGGTCAGCAGTTTATTCATGAAGAGCCATATATTGATCTTACAAGCGTGGAGAGAAAAAGTAGTGCATATAATTCCACAGTTACTGGGGATGGTGGAACAGTTGGACAGCAGAATGTGTATGATGGAGCGTGGGTTTGGTATACGAAAGTGGGAGATAACGGAGAACAAAATCTTTATGCAGGACAAAGAAAAGAGGGAGGGAAATCAATGTATGCTCAGGTTTCTGGGAATGGGAGACAACACGTTTTAGCGTTAGGAGAATCTTATGCTACTAATTTGAAAGATCATGCTATTCAAGTTGTATATCCTGAAGGGTTTGTGGATGGTCTGACTATTAACAACTTTGCTAAATCGTGGTTCCATGTTGGTATACAAGATGTCCTTGGAGAAGTAAGGATCAATGATCACGGAGAACTTTATTTATTCGCTGGTGATAGGACAAATCATACGACTAAGAAAAAAATTCCTATGAAGGACAGAGTGGATGAAACAATATTTGAGGTTGGTGAACGGAATATGGGAGAAAAACCTCAGATTGAAATTGAAGATTTAGGGGGGCACGGAGGGACTGTTATTTTTACTTCTATACCGTATGATCCACGACATATTTCACTTCATGTTAAGAAACTTTCAGGGGATTTACATTTTCGATTCAATATTAATGCTACGGGGAATTCAAGTGATTACTTGTCGATTGATGAAGGTTCAGGTAATCACAAAATAAGCGTTGCAGATTCTGGTCGTGAAATTACAGGTCCTCTCTCACAACAGAATAGTTTGGTCACAGGGATTAATTTAGTTACTGATAAAGTTGGAGGCGCTAATTTTACTCTGGAAGATCTTTCGGGTAAGGACATTACAGCTGTTGATGGTGGAGCCTATCAGTATGTTTTACGAAAGAGAGAAAGATGTGCTGATGCTAGTGGTTATTCTACAATTTGGTATTTAAGTTCAGCCTCTGAAGGTACGACACGTTCGAATACTGAAACACAGTGTGTAAACAAGAAAACGAAGATTCCTCTTGCATTATCTGATCAAGGTGCTGCTTCTAGAGGAAAAAATACAGGCTCTCGTAAACCTACTATAAAGCAACCAGCTAAACCACGACCTCCACGTCATTTAAGAGGGGCACAGAATGTCTCTAGTGTTTCTGTATCTCCCTCTCAAGAAAATCAGACTCTTGTAGCGTTACCTCCATCAGGTCTTCATCCTCTTTCTGATGAAAAACAACAAACTGCTGTTTCAATCTCTTCTCAATCTTTAGCCGATCAAATGATTGTGCGTCCAGTTCATAAAGAACAACCTTTTCCACAATTGAGTGAGAATCTTTCAGTTTCTCACTTTTTGACCACTCCCTCTACAGATGCGGTATTGTCTATGTCTGTGGCGCCAGCGATGGTTTTTCACAATGAAATGCAAACCGTACGTGCGGGAAGAGGAATTCTAGATAAAAGTAAAAAGAATACGGCTTTATGGAGCTATGCGATAAAATCTAAAGAGAGTGTTACTACAGAGCATATAGATTTTAAACTGGATCAGACCGGTATCGTTTTAGGGATCAATGGTTTAAGCGAGTGGGAAAATGGAGAGTTTTATATAGGTGGTTTTGGCAGTTATGATCGTGCCCGTGTTGCGCATGCACGGGGGGGTAACAGTGGAATCAATACTTATGGTATTGGCGCTTATGTCACTTATTTGGATCATAGTGGATGGTATCTCGATGGTATTTTAAAATACAATCATTATCAAAATACTCTAAAAGCCGTTTCAACGAATGGTTTAGAGATTGAAGGAACATATACTCAAAGGGCATTGGGAACTTCCTTTGAAGCTGGTTATCGACTTAAGACGTCAAAGAACAGTTGGTTACAGCCTTATGGACAATTTACATGGTTACAAGTTGAGGGTAAAGAAATCAAGTTATCGAATGACATGACAGGTGACATGCGTCCATTCACTTCATTACGCAGTGAGGTTGGCTTATCTTTAGGATATGAATTTGGTTCTCACATAGATTCCTCATCGCTTGCGTATATTACAGCAGCATGGTTGCGTGAGAATAAAGATGACAATCAAACGTTAATTAATCAACGCCATCCATTTACCACTGACTTATCGGGGAATGCAGGTAAATTAGGAATAGGTTTAAGCAGTTTAGTGAGTGAGAAGTTAAAGTTATATGGTGAGGCACATTATATTAAAGGGCGTAAAACAAAACAGTCCCTTCAGGGTATTTTAGGTGTACGCTATAGTTTCTAATTATATGGTTATTTTTTGATTGATTTCAATGATAATTTTGATAGGAAGCATTTAAGATTATGAAAGAAGATTCAATATTTATTGAGATTCGGTAGCGCATCTTTATGATGGGATGAGCAATTGCAGGTATTTTTATTAAAGTCTTCTTTATAATTCATTCTATATTTTTGAGAATTTGTATAGATTTTTGCAGAGTCACTTGGCAAAGGGCTCCTTGCTCGCTATAGAAATGGCTAGAGAATATTATAAATGAAATAAAGGTGGTTAAATGGCTTTAGAGCGTACTTTTTCGATGATTAAACCAGACGCAACCCGTCGTAATTTGACTGGCGAAATTACTAAAATGCTTGAGGATGCGGAGCTACGTGTTATTGCATCTAAACGTGTCTGGATGAGTAAACGTGAGGCTGAAAAATTTTATGCTGTTCATAAAGAACGCCCTTTTTTTAGTGAATTGGTTGAATTCATGTCTTCTGGTCCAACCGTTGTACAAGTTTTGGAAGGCGAAAATGCAATAGCTAAAAACCGTGAAGTAATGGGGGCTACGAATCCTAGTGATGCAGAAGAAGGGACAATTCGTAAGGTTCATGCTTTATCGATTGGCGAAAATTCTGTCCATGGATCCGATAGTGCTGAAACGGCAAAAACAGAAATCGCCTTTTGGTTTTCTGAGGCAGAAATTGTTGGTTAATAAAGCGTTTATAATAATAAAGCGTATATAAGAAGCAAAAATCCGAAACACTATGTTTCGGTTTTTTGCTTATAAGATTATAGATTTTTTTGAAAGTATATGAAGCATTAATCGTTTTTTTAGCTTTTAATATTGCAGCTGCTTTTACGAAAATATAAAGCCTATTTACTCTTTTCTGAAGAGTTTTTATCTACACGCTACCCTTACTTGTAATGTGCAAAAAAGTGTTTTATTGATCTATCATTAATAGATTTAAAATAAATCAATCTTATGCTATTCTCATCTCTTATTTAAGTACAAAAAGATAAATCACCATTATAAAATTCCATATGATTCATAGGATAACGTGTTTTAAACCTGCACGAAAATAATCCCACCCTGTCCACAATGTAAGGAGGGCAGAAATCCACAACATAGTAATGCCAAACTCTACTGTGTAAGGGAAAATTTTATTACCGGCTGGTCCAGCTAAAAGAAATACAATAGCGATCATCTGTACAAAAGTTTTCCATTTTGCAAGACGAGAGACAGGAACACTAACTTTTAACTCAGCCAAATATTCACGTAATCCTGATACAAGAATTTCTCTGCAAAGAATGATAATAGCTGCCCATAGTGTCCACCCAGCGATGGTACTGTCTGCGGCAAGCAAGAGCAAACAAGCAGAGACGAGAAGTTTATCGGCAATTGGATCTAACATGCGACCAATATTGGATGTTTGTTCCCAAATACGAGCAAGGTAACCGTCAAGAAAGTCAGTAATGGATGCAACGATAAAAATGGAAACAGCAATCCAGCGAGTGATATCACTTGATTGTAGCCGCCCTTCTAAAAAAAAGCATGCAACAACCATTGGGACTGCGACAATTCGTGCATAAGTTAAAATATTTGGAAAAGAAAAAGTATGATTTTTCATGGAGCCATTTTTAATTCTTGTGAAAGAGAATATATTTCCTAAACGTAACAAGGCAAAGGTTATGAAACAAGCCTATTTTTCATGAAAATGGTTATGAATTTTTTGTGCAATTGTCATAGAAATTCCCGTAACTTTTTTTAAATCTTCAAGTGAGGCACTAGCAATAGCCTTGGCACTTCCAAAATGATGAAGCAACGCACGCTTTCTTGTCGGACCGATATTTTCGATTTCATCAAGTGGGTTTTTGAATGTTTCTTTTTTTCGTTTTATCCTATGAGCTCCAATCGCAAAACGGTGTGCTTCATCACGCAGACGTTGCAAAAAATAGAGGATAGGATCACGTGGAGGAAGTGTAAAGGGGGGGATACCTTTTATAAAAAATCGTTCACGTCCCGCATGGCGGTCAACACCTTTGGCGATTCCAACAACTGTGAAGAGGTCATTTAATTGTAATTCAGCAAGTATTGCATGTACGCTGTTGATTTGTCCTTCACCACCATCGATTAAGATAAGGTCAGGCCAAATGGGAAAAAGATCATTATCTTTTATGTCATGACTTCTATTTGACTGATCATGCTCTTTTATAAGGCGTGAAAATCTTCGTTTAATCACTTCTTTCATCATGCCAAAATCATCGCCAGGCGTGATATCTATTGAGCGAATGTTGAATTTGCGATATTGATTTTTAACAAATCCCATTTGACCAGCAACAATCATAGCACCTACAGCATTTGTTCCCATGATATGAGAATTATCATAGACTTCTATCCGGCGTGGAGGAAAAGGTAGTTGGAATGTTTTGGCAAGACCTTGAAGCAATTTTGTATGAGTGGCTGTTTCAGAAAGCTTATGTTCAAGTGCTTCATGAGCATTGAGATAGGCATGATTAACAAGAGTTTTCCGTTCACCTTGTTTGGGTAAAGAGAGAGACACTTTGTGATTTGCTTTGAGACTCAATGCTTCTGTAAGAAGTGTCTTTTCTTCAATTTCTTCAGATAAAAGGATGCTTTTGGGAAGTGGTTTATCATCGTAAAATTGAGCAAGAAAACTCGCTAAAATTTCAGTACAGGAAAAAGAGGGATCTGCTTTAGGAAAATAGGCACGGTTTCCCCAATTTTGCCCCATGCGAAAAAAGAACACTTGAATACAGGTCATTCCTTCTTTTTGCGCAATTGCAAATACATCCGCTTCTTTTATCGTTTGAGGATTAATACCTTGATGGCTTTGTATATGAGAAAGGGCTGATAAGCGGTCACGATAGGAAGCTGCTTGTTCAAAATCAAGATTTTCTGCGGCTTTATGCATAGCTTGAACCATATTATTTTTAATAGATTGATCTTTTCCCGAAAGGAACGCTTTTGCTCCCCTCAGCAGTTCTTTATAATCATTGTCACTAATTTCATGGGTACAAGGTGCAGAACATCGCTTAATTTGATAAAGCAAACAGGGGCGTGTACGGTTTTCAAAAACTGAATCAGTACAGGTTCGTAATAAGAAGGCGCGTTGTAAAACATGAACTGTTTGTGTCACTGCACCAGCAGAAGCAAAAGGACCAAAATAGTGAGCTTTTCGTGTTCGGGCACCACGATGTTTGTAAAGTCCAGGCACTCGATGATCATCTGTAATCATAATATAAGGGAAACTTTTATCATCACGTAGTAATACATTAAAATGTGGATGCAATCTTTTTATGAGATTGGCTTCTAAAAGGAGTGCTTCTGTTTCTGTATGGGTGACGATAAATTCCATATGATATGTTGCGCGAATCATGCGGGTAATACGATTATTGTGTCCTTGTTCACGCGTATAGTTTGAAACACGTTTTTTGAGATTACGAGCTTTGCCAATATAGAGAATATCACCATTTTTACCAATCATCCGGTAAACCCC
The DNA here is from genome assembly GCF_042196945.1 of Bartonella sp. AA81SXKL. Lineage (NCBI taxonomy): Bacteria > Pseudomonadati > Pseudomonadota > Alphaproteobacteria > Hyphomicrobiales > Bartonellaceae > Bartonella > Bartonella sp. AA81SXKL. Next base: position 223,569 of record NZ_JBHIRH010000002.1, read on the forward strand.
TGGCTTATGCGGAAGGTGTCTAACAAACTCTTGTATGAATTTGACACCTTGGAATTGATTTTTCTCATTACTTTGATTGGCATTATTCCATGTAATATTAGAGAGAAAAGAAAGCTTTTCCCGCTCATTTTTCGGACAATTTGTATTATTTTTCAGGACCATTCCGTTTATTAAGAATATGTTTTTTGTTTAATATATGAAATATTCTTTTTTATTAAATAATGATTATTTATATCCTTATAATTTTTTCTATAAATAATATCTTATAGCATAAGAGTATGATTTTAGAGAGCCGATTTTTCATAAAAAATATGAGAGTTGTTATTCTAAAACAGCTTTATGAATTTGCCCAATTTATTCATTAAAATGAGTGGAATAGGAAATTCATGATGATTAAGAAGATAGACGTTCTAAAAGGGAAAAAATTAATTCACGCTGATCGTTGTTAGCTTACTACTATAATATGTTGGTATTATTCAAAGAACTTTATCATTCAAAGTCTTTATATCTTACAACATGATATTTGATTTAGGAAAAATATAGAGAAAGATCTAATATAATAGATGTTCTTTTTGAAGCCACTTATGCGTTATTTTGGCGTTTTCATCTTGTCCCAGACGGTTGATAAGAAAGGGGCTGAGTTTTTTCATTTCTTCTTCCAAAAGGTAGGGAGGGTTAATAATAATCATACCACTTCCATTCATTGTCGGTGGACTTGAACTTTTTCGGATACGCATTTCAAGCTGTAGAATCTTAGGAATTCCTGTTTGATAAAGCGCGTGAAGAAAACTTTCAATTTCTTTGTCATATTTAACAGGATACCATAAAGCGTAGATCCCTCCAGAAAAGCGACGATAGGCTTTCATTAATCCCTCAATAAGGCGGGAAAATTCTCCAGTTTTTTCAAAGGGAGGGTCAACAAGGATAAACCCACGTTTTTCTTTTGGTGGTACATGAGCATTTAAGGAAAGCCAACCATCTAAATGCAGAACTTTTGTCTGATAATCTCCGGCAAAGTTTTTTGCTAAAATATGATAATCTTCGTTGTGCAATTCTATTGCGGTGAGGCGATCTTGTTTCCGTAATAATTGACGAATAAGAACAGGAGATCCAGGATAAAATACAATTTCTTTTTCCCCTTTATTGAGGGCATCAATGATATCACACCATGGACAAAGGAGTGCTCTTAAATCTTCTGGGATAGGAGTTGAAAAAAGCCGTTGGACACCTTCGCGCCACTCTCCTGTTTTATGTGCTTCTAAAGAAGAAAGGTCATAAATACCGATTCCAGCATGCGTATCTATAACGCGAAAAGCTTTTTCTTTGCGTTTGAGATATTCTACAATGCGAGTGACAATAATGTGTTTAAAAACATCAGCAAAATTGCCAGCATGATAAATATGCCGATAATTCATGGAATAAACTCTATCATATGTATAACTGTACCGGATTATTAGCATAGAATATTAGAATTGATATCCATAAAAATACTCTTATAGAAATCAAATAATACCCTCACTCCCAAATAATACCCTACAGAAAAATATTAATGTCATGGGAGCATTTATTCACTGGGCTATTTTTATATTATGAGATTCATCGTTAAGATCTTAAATTTTTTATATGAAAAATAGATAGGAAGAGGGCAAATATTTCAATAGAGATAGTTATGTTGTAAGAGAAGTTTCTTATGATCGCTGACTCTTTCAGGAAAACTATAAAAGACAAGCAATTAACGAGAATATTAGTGAAGTTTGTTAAAAAATTTAAGGTTATCTTTCAAATTCATTCATAAATTTACTTGTTTAAAGATTAAAGAATTTAAAATGCTTGATAAAAACATTGTTACATTTATCAGTTTTTTTAGCGAGCGTAAAATTATGGATAGAGCAATAAAGTGCTGGTATTATAGTGATAGATTTTTATAAAAGTGTGGATGAATCTCATTGGTTTAAGCGAAACCCAAGCTTTATATTATACATGCTAAATGGCTAGATTATTGTGTATGGTGCTAAAACAAAACTTTTAAAAAGTGATATGTTCTCTGCAAGCGATCTCAATAAAATGAGGGGTTTTTAACTAAAGTAAATAGGTGTATCTATCTCTAACACTGTATTATCTAGCGGCTTTATGAGATAATCTTATAAAAAGACTAGGATAAGAAATTCTTTTACATGGATTGTGCTTCGATTCCATGCTTTTGATTGGATGTAATTTTCTATTAATGCCCATTCTGTTTTCAATACTGAGATAAGTTAAGCACATGATATTATGAGAACGCATGCCCAGAATCCGGAGACTTGTAATAGTTAGGGCATGCAGCGGTTCAAAGAGCTGGTTATATGGAGGTATTTTACTGAATAAAGGCGCAAGCTGGTTTTTTAGTATTGCCATACCTCTTGGCACTTGACCTGATTCATAAAGTGCATTTTTACTCTTTCCACTAATAGTTTTTATCCACACCTCAGATATTTAATTGAATGCGATGATGGCCTATATTTCGTATTGTATATGGAATAATGGATGATAAAATTCCCACCAACGCAAAGAATAAATGTTGTGCGTAAGATGATCGTTTTTGAAGAGACCGATGATGTGTTAAGAAAGTTTTTTAGAGATTTTTCTTTCTGATTTTTTTAATTGAATACGTAAAATGTTTTACAGCATGTTATGATTTTTATCAGTAAAGGATAATTTGGCGGAAATGTTTGTAATGATACGTACAACATTGTTTAAAAGGAAAGACATTGGCTATAGTATTTACAGGAAGATGAGTAACCTAAGAGATCAGATGAAGTTATTTTAGAAAAGTTTTTAAGTGTTTTGAACTTTGTATGAAGTGGTTTATCATTTTTGAATGGTTTGTGTTATAATACGCTAAAAAAGGATGAGAGGATAAAAAGTTCTTTTTGCAATAAAAGCGTGTAATTGCTTTTAAGTTAAGAAGAAAATATATAAGTAAGATATTATATTTGATACATTCTTCAGAGGAAGCATGAATAAATGAAATCAAATTTAAAAGCATAAAGTTAGAGAGAATAATGGGTAATATTTTTTCACCAACGCATTTAATTATAATTTTATTGATTATCTTTGTGCTTTTCGATCGCGGTAAAATTTCTGAATTAATGGGCGATGTTGCTAAAGGAATTAAAGCCTTCAAAAAAAATATGAAGGAAGAAGATGATAGCATTGAGGATAAAGTTGAAATGGCTCCTACTTCCCAAATGATTGATGTAGAATCTCAACAATCTCAGCCGTTATCGGTAAAACATGCAACAGCGCGCAGAAAGGTTTCTTCTGCTTCTAAAAAAAGCAAAACATCTGTTGCTAAAAAACAGTAACAAAAACGCAATCATCATTGTGCAATATTTTTTGATGAGAAAGTCGAATTAAGAGATGTTTGGGATTGACGGACCAGAGTTTATCGTAATCTTACTTGTTCTCATCATTGTCGTTGGACCAAAAGATTTACCTAAAATATTAAAGACAGTAGCAAAGATAAGAGCGTATGTGTATTCAACAGCAAATGAACTTCGTCATCAGTTTGATGATGCAATAAGACAAATCGAGCGCGATGATTTGCAAAAAGTATGTTCGGATATTAGCGATTCAAGCAAGAAGTTGGCAGAAACTTTTGATCCCACTCAAAATATATTAGAGGATATCCACGATAATTGGGATGTTAAGGAAACACATCATAAATTTAAAAAAGATAAAGAAATTTTGGAATGTGATCAAAAGGTAATCAAGAAAGATATGACAGTTTTTATAGCTTCTCATCATTCTGAAAACATTTTTGTTTCTCCTAAAGATAAAAAAAAGAAGATGTGTCATGAATGTAAAAAAAGATGAAGTTGATGCTAATATGACTCCACTTTTAGAACATTTAATTGAACTTCGTCAGCGAATTATTTCTGCTTTGGTTGCATTTATGATCGCTTTTATGATGTGTTTTCTTGTTAAAGATTATATCTTAAATTTTTTACTATGGCCATATCAGTGGGCAATGAAAATAGCAGGGGGTAACCCTGAGGGTATTCGTTTGCAATCAACGCAAGTATGGGAAACTTTTTTAACGAAGATGAAACTTTCTGCTTTTGGGGGAATTATTTTATCTTTTCCCTATACGGCTTTTCAGTTTTATAGTTTTATTGCACCAGGGCTTTATAAAAATGAGCGGATGGCTTTTTTACCATTTCTCATTGGGGGGCCTATTTTATTTTGTATTGGGGGAGCGTTTGTTTATGGTCTATTAGCGCCAATAATACTATGGTTTAGCCTTTCTCAACAATTTCTTCCAGATGTTCATTTAAAAATAGAGTTTATAGTGCGTATTTCTGATTATTTGGGCTTTATGACATCATTTATCCTAATTTTTGGTTTGATTTTTCAATTACCTCTTGTCATCAGTCTTTTAACAAAAATTGGATTTTTAACGTCTCATGATTTGGTTTCTAAACGAAAATGGGCTATTTTGCTCTCTTTTATCATTGCGGCAATCATAACGCCGTCGGATTTTTTTACGATGTTTGCAGTGGCTTTACCAACGATAGCACTTTACGAGATTTCAATTTTAATTGCTTACAGTATAGAAAAGAGAAGAAAATCCGCTTAAGAAAAGTGTATAATCTTATGCGATAAGGAATGAATAAAAACAATATAAATGAGGAATTTTTATGCTTGATATTAAGTGGATTCGTGACAATCCTGAGAAATTAGATAAAGCACTCGTAAGTAGAGGTCTTGAGCCACAAGCTGAAAGGTTAATACAACTTGATCTTGCACGTCGGTCGCATATTGCTAAGGTGCAATTGGCGCAGGAACGTCGCAATGCTGTTTCAAAGGAAATAGGACAGGCTTTGGCTGTATCTGATCAGCAAATGGCTGAACGTCTTAGAGCTGAAGTTGAAGAGATTAAAGCTTTTCTTTCCTCTGCAACAGTGGAAGAAAAACAACTGACGGAGAGTCTTGAGAAACTTCTTTCAGCACTTCCAAATATTCCATTAGATGATGTTCCAGAAGGTAAAGATGAAAGTGATAATGTCGTCATTCGACATTTTGGTACACCTCCAACATTTAATTTTACACCAAAGGAACATTTTGATCTTGGTCAAGATCTCAAACAGATGAATTTTGAACGAGCTAGTCGTTTGTCTGGAACACGTTTTACAGTACTTTCAGGGGCGTTAGCACGGCTAGAACGAGCATTAGGCCAATTTATGCTTGATGTGCATGTCAATGAGAATGGTTACACAGAAGTCTCAACACCTCTTCTTGTTCGTGATGAGATTGTTTACGGAGCAGCACAATTACCGAAATTTGCTGAAGACCTTTTTCGTACAACAGATGGTCGATGGCTTATTTCCACAGCAGAAGTGCCATTAACCAATTTGGTCAACGATGAAATTCTTGAAATATCAGATTTACCACTGCGATTTTCTTCTTTATCTCCCTGTTTTCGTTCAGAGGCGGGAGCAGCCGGTCGTGATACGCGCGGTATGTTGCGTCAGCATCAATTTTGGAAAGTTGAAATGGTCTCGATTACCAGTGAAGAGCAGTCTTTAATTGAATTGGAACGTATGACAGAATGTGCAGAAGATATATTAAAACGGCTTGGTTTGCCTTTTCGCACAGTGGTTCTTTCTACGGGTGATATGGGGTTTGCAGCGCGTAAAACCTATGACATCGAGGTTTGGCTTCCTGGTCAAGAATGTTATCGTGAAATTTCTAGCTGTTCAGTTTGTGGAGATTTTCAAGGTCGTCGTATGAATGCGCGCTATCGTAAAGACGGCGATAAAAAATTGCATTTTGTTCATAGCCTTAATGGTTCTGGTACGGCTGTTGGACGTTGTCTTATTGCCGTACTTGAAAATTATCAACAGGCTGATGGATCAATTATTATTCCAGATGTTTTACAACCTTATATGGGAGGCATGCGCTGTATTACTGCTTAATTTTACGAAAGGAGAGACAATATGCGTTTATTGCCAAGAGGTGATGATACACAGACGCAAGTTTTTGCCATTTTAAAAGAAGCAGTTTATCAGTATGATAAAAGTGCACCTCCATTGGAGATTGAATGATACTATGGGGCAAAAGGGTATTTTACAATTTCGTGAGGAGTTAGCCGCTCTTGTACTGAAAATGCGTAGCAAAGGCATTGATGACGTGCGATTTTTTTCGGCATTAGAGAAAATTCCGCGTCAACAGTTTGTTGCTGCTCCTTGGTTCAATAGTGCTTATGATAATAAAGTTATTCCCCTTGAGTGTGGTGAATATATGGAACGTTTGGAAGAACAACTCTTAATTCTTTCGGCATTATCTTTGAAAAAAAGGCATCGTGTCTTAGAAATTGGTACAGGATCTGGTTTTTGTACTGCTCTTATGGCATGTCTGAGTGACCGTGTGACAACGATTGATCGTTATAAAACGCTTGTTGATTTAGCACGCCAAAAATTTCAAACTTTAGGAATTGAAAATATTGTTATACGGCAGATTGATGGAAGTCATAGTGTGACAGGCTTAGGATCATTTGATCGCATTCTTATTTGGCCATCACGTTTTGATGAACCAAAGGAATTTTTAGAACTTTTAGCTGAAAATGGAATTCTCATTCAGGCGATAGGACCTGACGAAGGGGTACAAACGGTGACGCGCTATACAAAAATTGGTAGTCGATTTGAGTGTTTAGAACTGTTCCAAGTGCGTTACCAACCTTTTATTAAAGGCATTGCAGAGATACTTTAATTTTTAAAAGCTAAGAAGTTTCTTCAAATTGTCTACGTTAAATTCATTTTGATCTTATATAAAGATATTTATGAATAAAACATCTCATTTTAACTCTTCGGTAATTTAAAAAAGCTTTAATGGAGTGAGTTGATTATTGATGAGTGAGCAAAACGATGTGTCTAAAAGCTTTGGATAATATTTTCCAGCATAATTTTCAGAGAATAACTTTGTTAGCGGTGGTAACTATTGTTGCTGGTTGTAGTTCTGGTACACAGCGTTTTTCCAATACGTTCTCTCATCGTACGGTATCATCTCAATCAAATATATCAAGCACTATGTATACAGACCCGCGCATGCTATCATACGGTAGTGGTATGATACAAAGCACTGAATTGCCACCTGTGGAATCAAGTGATGATTCGTGGGGAGATGATAATTCCTCCTATAATTTTCCACATCAAGATAGGATAACTTCTTCTGATGGTCGCGTTATGGGCTCCCCTCCACGTAATCTTGGAACACTTTCTCGTTCACAAATGGATAAATCTCCTATTTTTCGGCGGAATTCTTATATTGTCCAGAGTGGAGATACACTGCTCAGTATTGCACGACAAGTAGGGGTTAGTGTTGAGGCATTAAAATTAGCAAACGGTATAAACAGCAATTCCATTTATATCGGTCAGGTACTGGTTGTTCCAAGCAGGCGTACATTAGCAGCTTCAAATGCACACAATAATAACGATTGGGCAGTGTCAACTACAGAATCTACATCCCAATCTCAAGTGATGTCCTCTATAAAAAACAAGAAGTCCTCTCCTATATATAAAGCTCCTGTAACAACGCCACCCTCTGCAAAGATGAACAAATCAAGTTCTGAGAAAAATTTTTCTAAACAGATGACGCAATTGAAACATGAGACTGGTTTGTCAAGTACTGTTACGAATACAGATAATATGACGACTCCGCAAGCCACAGGAATTTCTAAGATGCGTTGGCCAGTACGAGGGCGTTTATTAAGCCAGTTCGGTCAAAAAAAGGGAACAGTAATGAATCGAGGAATAGATATTGCAGTGCCTGAAGGGTCTTCGGTAAAGGCGGCAGAAAATGGTGTGGTTATTTACGCGGGAGATGGATTAAAAGAGCTTGGTAATGTTGTGATGATTCGACATGAAAATGATATTATCACTATTTATGGATGTAATAGTAAGCTTGTTGTTAACAAAGGACAAAGGATAAGGCGCGGTGATGAGATTGCTAAATCTGGTGTTTCAGGAAATGTTAAAACGCCACGTGTCTATTTTGAGATGCGTAAGAATTCATTACCTGTTGATCCCCTTAAATATTTAGAAAACTAATTTATTGATGACGTTTACATTTGAATAGTCTTACAGTTTATAGAAAATTCATGAAAAATAATTGATTTTCTTAAATCAATGACATTGCAGCAAAAAATCATTGGTTTTAGGAAAGTAGTTCGTTGGGGTCGGTAGATATTACCATTTTTGTATTTATGAAAGTGTAAGACAATAGTATCATACTATTTGTCAGCTTTGAGTGTTTAAATTGCTCTTGCATTTAAGAGAAGCATGAAAAAAGATATTTTCACGCCTTTCTTAAAAAGTTTTTATCTACAGGCTCATTTCATATGTGTGACGTGCAAGAAAATCGTTTTGATTAATTCAGGGTTTGAAATGAGAGCGTTTTATTGTATTTAGATCTGTCATTTGATATCAAAAACGATAAATTATCTATATAAATTAAGTTTATTCATTAGAAAAATTATCTTGTATAATTTATTGAGTTAGTGAAAAGATTTGTATTGTAGGATATACAATAGGGGAAAGTGAATCTATTTTTTAAGATTTTTCTCATTGTATTTTGGTATTCTGCCTCTTAAGGATTTATTGTATTTTTGTAAAGCTGTGATTAGATTATGTAGTTATTGCTTTTTATGATAAATTCTTTAGGAATTTTTTCTGTATCGGAATTTCATTTTAATAGAGTGGGAAATACCTGAGGTTTAACTATAGGAGATAAAAATGTTTATTACGAACGCTTATGCTCAAGTTGCAGGCGATGTTTCCGGTGGAATTTCATTTGCTAGCGCTGTCCCATTCATTTTAATTTTTGCAATTATGTATTTTTTTATCATTCGTCCACAGCGTGCCCAAATGAAAAAACGCCAAGAAATGCTTAATGCAGTACGTCGTGGTGATACAGTTATAACGGGTGGTGGTATTATCGGCAAGGTTACGAAGGTTCACGACGAGAGTGGTGAATTAGAGGTTGAAATTGGTGAGAGTATGAATATTCGTGTTATTCGCTCAACATTAGCTGATGTGCGCGTTAAAGGTGAGCCGATTGCAGAAAAAAAATCAAAACTTAATGCTAAAGCAAAAAGACCACAAAAGTCTAAATCTAAAACGACAACGAAAGAAGATATGAGTATCTCTAAAGAGAAAAAAGCTATATCAAAGGAAAATGCATCTTAAGGTGTAATGGCAGTTTATTACATTTTTTAAGCATTTTTATAAAAAGCTTGGCAAGATCAAGACAATTTCATTGAAAAAGGGGCTTTTATAGTGGCTACAGAAAATGGAGTTTTTGTTTTCTTTAGATGATTAAAATAGTTGTTTTATTTATGGAATATTACGCAATTTTTTCTGTTTTTTAAACAAGATCATTGTTTTTATAAAAAGCAATTTGTGAGTAAATAAGCTGAGGAAACTTTTTAAAAGATAGATTTATTTAAGCAGGTATAGCATTTTACTGCGGTTTATTCCAAAATTTTCATATATTTGTTGTATGAGAAGATTAGGGCATTATATAAAAATTTTCACTTCAATACTAGGCTATGTTTAACATATCAATGTTTATATCAGCCTTACTTTAATTTTTATGGTGAGAAGAAGCAAAGACAATTGGATTATTCAAAAATAAAAGGTGCATATTCATGTTCGATGCAATTCAAATTCGTGAAGCACATTTTCCAAGTCGCGCACCTATTGATGCTTATGGAAATGGTGGGTTTCGTTTTGCTGATATGTCTCATAGAGGTTCTATTATTTGTGTACCATCAGGTATTTATGGCATTGAGATGGCAGGGCCTGTTCCCACTCAAAGGGATATATCTCGTATTTTAGAAGAAGCTTCTGAAATCGAAGTTTTATTAATAGGTACTGGAATTGAATTATTACGATTACCTGAAGAGTTACGGGTGCTTTTATGGGAAAAACGTATTTCATCAGATACAATGAGTACGGGAGCGGCGGTGCGTACATTTAATGTTTTATTGGCTGAAGATCGCGCTGTTGCGGCGTTATTATTTGCGGTAGAATAGAGTATTGTTTAATAAAACAAAGGCTCTGGTCTAGCATGAAAGACTTGTGTGATTATTTTCTGCGCTGTAAAATACTGTCGTTTAAGGCGGTGATATAAGGGTATAGAATATACATAACTTAACACATTAAGTGTTTTTTAAATACAGCAGCAAGTATTCAGGACAAAGTTTGCTCATAGTTCCTAATGAATCACATGAGTGATCAGCTCTTGGGACTTAAGACAGTTCATAAGAGGCATTTTAATTCTTTCTTATACAGTTTTTACCTACAAGCCAGTTCCGCTTATGACGTGCAAGGGAATAGTTTTTATTGATGTAACATGGAATTGGTTTGAAATGAAAGTATATCTACGATATTTGGGATTCTAATTTAATATACAAAACACAAAATTATGATTATAAATCAATGCGTTTATAGTAACAGAAACGCACCGAGAGCAATTGGATTTTTTACAAATTGGTGTTGGTAAGAACCTTTGTCTTTTAGGATGGGGAGGAGGTCAATGATTGATGAAGTTTTTGTGATCAGTGCATTTTTTATAAAATAACATTGTCATCTATCCACTGAAAAAGTGTTTTGCGTTGTTTGTTGTTCAAGTTTTACTATGCATGTTACGATTGGTTTTTAGCTTTTTTATTGCAAATGAAAACTTGAAGTCCGATAAGATAAGTTTTATCAGAAAAATTATTTATTTAATTTTTTTCTTTCTAAAACGAAAAGGGATTAGAAAAGAAATTTTAATTCATAATACAGTTAAGAGACACATTTAAAAATCTTATTTTCTGAACTGTATTTGCTTATCCTTCATTTTTTAATATGAATAAAAAGAGGGTATTAATTTAATTGCTAAAAAAGGGACGTTAATAGGTTCATAGAATGATAGGCTCTCTTCCTTATTGTCTTGATATTTTACGTACCATAGATCGTGATCGCTATATATCGGTTTTATTTGCACCTAAAAAAAAGCGCCAAGCATTGGCTGCTCTTTATGTATTTAATGCTGAAGTTTCTCGTATCCGCGAAAGTGTACATGACCCACTCATAGGAGAAATACGGTTACGTTGGTGGTATGATGCTATTGCTCATGGTGAAATGCAAACGAGTGGAAACAATCCGATTTTGAATGATTTATTAAAAGCAATCACTCTTTTTAATTTACCTAAGACAGCTTTTTTACGTTATTGTGATGCGCAAATTTTAGATCTTTATCACAATCCAATAGAAACACTTCATGATCTAGAGCATTATTGTGGTGAGACAGCAGGCATAATTTTACAGCTTTCTTGTCAGATATTAGATCCTGAAACTGCACAAGAGTTTACAGATATCTATGAACATGGAGGGATTTCTCAAGGATTAAGCGGTGTATTGCGTCTTTTATCATTCATGCAATCACGATATCAATATTATTTACCCACTGATATATTAAAGGCTGTAGGAGTGAATAGGGAAGATTTGGAATCTCATCGTCTCAGCGATCAACAAAAGGGTTGTATTGTTGAAGCTATGGTAGCATTATCGCGCGATCATTATACCCAATTTTACGAGTATTCTTGTACTTTACCTAGAGTTCTTAAGCCAGCTTTTCTTCCATTGGTCATTGTACCAGCTTCTCTTCAAAAAGCTATACAGCTGGGGGCAGAAATTTTTCAAGAGAGTGCAACTTTGCCATTGATGTATCGCTATTGGTTGATAACAAGGGCAGCAATAAGCGGCAATTTTCCAAAGATATTGTAAAAAAATATTACTACGTTGGAATGCGTAACATGTAGACTGATTTTTTCATATGAAGATAAAAGGAGCTATTGTGATTCCAAACTATTTTTTTGTTATAAAAAATGTTGATGTTTTGGTTGTTATGAACGCAAAAGAATAAGAAATTTTATGATCTTGAAAATACGCTGTATTTCTTCATCAGTAATATGTTTTATTCAGTGTATTGGATGGGTGAGATGCAGAGAAAGAAAAACATGAGATAAAATTTCTATTTTATGAGAGAAGTTATCTTAGCAGTCTATAAGTCTATAAAAAACTCTTATTTTTGAGAAATTATAACATCATAATTGATGACTGTTATGATTGATGAATATATTGATTTATAATGATAATACGTTTTTTCTTATATTGAATGAGAGTCTTGAATAGAAAAAGATTTCTCCATTTTTATAATGAATTTTAAAAATAGTTTTTTATCTATTATAAGTTGGATGTGTAAATGAAATCATTTAAGGAAGAAGCAATACACTCCCTATGAATGAATATTAAGAGTAGCAATATAATGAGCTATGAATGAATGACGATAGGGATGATGTTTATAGCTTAATGGGCGGCAACCTTTACGACCTTTGGATGGATAATGTTTTTTAATGCATTGCAAAAACGATTCTACATTCCATTGACTATTTTCTCGCAAATCCATACATGCACTGTTTTGCGAGAAAATGAATCATTATACAAACGCTGATCCTAAGATATGCAGACAAGAAATCCGTCTTACCTCTTCAACTATAGACGAAGAGCTGATGAAAACTTTATCAATAAGTTCTTAAAATTATGCACAATCTTTTTATTGGAGAGCGTTAAAGATCTGATTATAATTTGTGCTATTAATTTCCAAAGGATGTTCTTTATTGGCAACTTGTAGCATTTCTAGCTTGAGATCTTCTCTTATCATCATATCTATATTGGCGCGGACCTCAGTTGAAAGAGTATGAGACGTGATATCTTTAGGCATGGTTACAGTCTTTATTTGATAAATGATACGGTTTGTTGCAACCGGACCTTTTATGATGCCATAATGACCTTTGGGAGCGGAAAATAATGCTTTAATGCCTTCAACGCCAAGGGTTTCAGATGAGTCTTGACGCCGGAGGGTTGGTGTTGTTTGTTTTGTAACACCAAGGGTATGAGCAAGAGCAACAAGACTTTTTCCTTCCGTGAGCTGTTTGAGAGCATTTTGGGCTTTTTCATCAAGAAGACGTTGGATTTCCTCATTTTTCCATTGAGAAAGAACATCTAGCTTAGCCTCTTCAAGTGTCTTATCACGGGAAGGAATAATTTTATCGACCTTGTACCAGAGATATCCACCATTTTGAAAAGAGAGAGGATCAAGATCGACTCCTTCGTTTGATTGATAGATGGCATTCAGTAAAATATCTTTTTGAGGTAAATCCGTGAGTATTGCACCTTCAAGCGTTTTTCCCGTTTTATCAATAGTAATTGTGCGCAAAGATAACTTGTATTGGTCAGCTAACTCTTTGAGAGAAGCACCCTCAAAACGAGCATTTTCAATGGCAGCATAATTGTTACGGATATCATCAGTAGCACGATTTTTGGCAAGTATTTGGCGAATATTTTCTTCTACACTTTCAAAAGGAAGAGAGCTTGAAGGTTCAATATGCGTAACGCGAATGAGAACAGGTCCCTGTAAGTCATTTATCACAGGACTGACTTGGCCTTGTTGAAGTTCAAAAATTTCAGATGTCAGATGATTAGGAAGTTCGTTTTCTGCGAGAGGACCTTTTTTTATGTCATTAAGAGTCTTTTTTTCAGCTTTTACCAGTTCATCAAAACTCAATCCGTCAGCTATTTTTTTTGCTGCATTATCGGCTTCTTCGCGTGAGGGGAATCGCAGTTCTTCGAATGTACGCTTTTCAGGCGTTACAAAACGTGAAGCATTTTGTGTATAATAGGCTTTCGCCTCATCTGTTGAGATATCTTTAGGTTTTACAAAATCATTAAGTTCCATAGATAGCAAAGAGACAGTACGGTATTCTGGAGCACGAAATTGACTTTGATGTGTTTCAAACCATTTTTGTAATGTTTCGTAATCAGGATCAGCAATTGTTTTCTTTTCTTTTAGATCAATAACGAGATAATCAGCAATACGCATTTCTCCTTGATAAAGAGCAAGTGCTTTATAAAAGAGATTTGGTGCCTTCATATCAGAAAGTAAAGCAGCAATCAGCTGATTACGCTTTTCTTGTTTGGTGTAATAATTAAGAAAAGCACTTTCACTAATACGTAAATGCTGAAGATAGTTATAAAACAAGTTTTTATCAAAAGTGCCATTTACCTGGAACATCTTATCAGAACCAATCGTATGAGCTATTGTATCTTTTGAAAGACTTATTTTCATTTTACGTGCTTGTTCATCAAGCAGTACATTTTGTTGTAATTGATTAAATACAAAAGCAGGAATTTGGTATTGCTGCATTTCATTTGTTGTAAACATTCGTCCAAGATGAGCAGCATATGCTAAACGTGCGCTTTGATCGGCGAGTGCAAGACGATAATCATCGACAGTTACTGTGGACTTTCCAGAAGTAATAAGATCTCTTTCACTTTTTTTGTGTAACTGCGGTACCCCCCATAAAAGAATGAAGCATAAGAGTAAAATAGCAAGGAAAATTCTAAAAATCCAAGAATTTGTAGCATTTCTTATGATGTCAAGCATTGTTCAAGTCCATTTTTAATGTGAGTTATTATCAAAGCTGTAATGGAATTTGCAATAAAGAGATGAAAGATGCAAGCTTTAAAGACTTGCTTTCATTTTATAATTTGGTAACTACAGATAAACAATGTATTGTAAAAGCTCTTGAGGTGAAAATATGTCTCCAAATATTCGGCCTTTTCTTGCTGGAAATTGGAAAATGAATGGAACGAGTGAATCGCTTGGAGAGTTACGTGCTATTGCTACAGGCGTTAGCTCTGATCTAGGTCATCTATTTGAAGCCCTAATTTGTGTTCCAGCAACGCTTTTATCGCGTGCTTCTAATACGCTGAATGGTGAAAATCTCCTTTTGGGAGGACAAAATTGTCACTTTGATGATCATGGTCCTTATACTGGAGATATTTCAGCTTTTATGCTTAAAGAAGCAGGAGCAAGTCATGTTATTATTGGGCATTCAGAACGTCGTACAGTGTACCAGGAAAATGATGCGATTGTCTGTGCCAAAGTGCAAGCTGCGTGGCGAGCAGGTCTTGTGGCTCTTGTATGTATTGGTGAAACATTGGAGGAGCGTAATAATAATAAAGTACTGGATATTCTCACGCAGCAGCTTGAAGAATCTCTCCCAGATGATGCAACAGCAGAGAATACCATTATCGCTTATGAACCAGTTTGGGCGATAGGCACCGGCAATACAGCGACTCCAGAAGATATTGCAAAAGTACATCATTTCATTCGTGATAGGGTGCGCTCTCGTTTTGGTGATGAAGGTAATAAGATACGTTTGCTTTATGGTGGATCCGTAAAGCCATCCAATGCATTTGAGCTTTTAAGCATTGCTCATGTTAATGGTGCTTTGATAGGTGGAGCAAGCTTAAAAGCGATTGATTTTTTAACAATTTGCGATGTTTGTCGTAAACTATAGCAGAGAAATTTGAGTTTCCCCTTGGATTGTGCGTTATTTATGTGTAAATAGCTATTAAAGAGTTATTTGAAGAGCAGGGTTTATGCAAACAGTACTTATAGTTATTCATTTTTTGATTGTGATTACTTTGGTTGGTATTATATTAATTCAACCTTCAGAAGGTGGTGGGTTAGGTGTGAGTAATAGCTCAGGGTTGATGAAAACTCGTGGATCTCAAAATCCTTTAACACGTTTGACTGCTATTTTAGCCTGTTGTTTTTTTGTTGTGTCTATTGGACTTACCGTGGTGAGTAATATATCAAATTCTAGTTCTGATATTTTAAAGCGTATACCGGTTAATTCAGAGCAGAATTCTACCAATAAAGACTCAGGATCAGTCCCATCATCAGATGGTGAGTCTTCCCCTTCTATTCTTGAACAGCTAGGAGGCACTTCGAATTCTCCGCAGGAACAGAAACAGTCCACAAATCCTGAAGCAGAAAGTCCAGTTCCTCAGGTTTTTGAAAATACAGTTCCGGATAACAGTACAAAATAGTTTTTTTAAGAAAACATAGACTTTTTAAAAAAGGTGATTTTTTTCGCCTTTTTTATTTTAGAAGAAAAATTGTTTCTTTTTGCATTTTTTGCTGGAAAAATCATTATAAATTGCTTATCACCATAAGCCCATGGCACGTTATGTTTTTATTACTGGTGGTGTGGTTTCTTCCCTTGGAAAAGGCATCGCAGCGGCGGCGTTAGCAGCGTTATTACAGGCTCGTGGCTATCGCGTACGTCTTCGCAAACTTGATCCTTATTTAAATGTTGATCCAGGTACGATGTCACCTTATCAACATGGCGAAGTATTTGTGACCGATGATGGTGCAGAAACGGATCTTGATCTTGGTCATTATGAGCGTTTTACTGGGCGTTCTGCAAATAGCCAAGATAATATTACAACAGGGCGTATTTATCGCAATATCATTGAACGAGAGCGGCGTGGTGATTATTTGGGGGCAACAGTCCAAGTTATTCCTCATGTTACAGATGAAATTAAGAGATTCATTACGATGGAAAATGAAGAATTTGATTTTGTTTTGTGTGAGATAGGTGGAACGGTTGGTGATATTGAAGCAATGCCTTTTCTAGAAGCGATTCGTCAGCTTCGCAATGAGCTACCGAGACAAAATGTCGTTTATGTCCATCTCACATTAATGCCTTATATTCCTTCAGCAGGTGAATTAAAAACGAAACCAACACAACATTCTGTCAAAGAATTGCAAGCAGTTGGTATTTCTCCTGATATTTTGCTTGTACGTGCAGATCGATCTATTCCAGAAACAGAACGGTGCAAATTATCACTTTTTTGCAATGTTCGCTCCAATGCAGTCATTCAGGCATTAGATATGCCAACAATTTATGATGTTCCTATGGCATACCATAAGGAGGGTTTGGACTCTGAAGTTCTTTGCGCTTTTGGAATCGATTCGGCACCTTCCCCAAAGATGGATCGTTGGGAAGATATTACGCATCGTATTCACCATCCTGAAGGAGAAGTTACGATTGCTGTTGTAGGAAAATATACGGGCTTAAAGGATGCTTATAAATCTCTTATTGAAGCGATTGCACATGGTGGTTTAGCGAATAGAGTGAAGGTTAATATTGAGTGGATTGATTCGGAGCTTTTTGAAAAAGAAGATTCTGTTTCAGCTTTACAAAAAGCCCATGGAATTTTGGTTCCAGGTGCTTTTGGGGCACGAGGGGCAGAAGGGAAGATTCGAGCAATTCAATTTGCGCGAGAGCGTAAAGTTCCATTTTTAGGGATTTGTTTTGGGATGCAATTAGCTTGTATAGAAGCTGCGCGCAATATTGCACAGATTGAGAATGCTTCATCAAGTGAGTTTTGCGAAACAGACAATCCAATTGTAGGTTTAATGACAGAATGGCTTAAAGGAGACGTTCTTGAAAAACGTACAAGAAATGGTGCTCTCGGCGGTTCAATGCGCCTTGGTGCTTTTGCTGCTGAATTAAAAGAAGCGAGTCATATTGCTCAAATTTATGGGATGACCAAGATTGTCGAGCGACATCGTCATCGTTATGAGGTCAATATTGATTATAAGGATAAGTTAGAACAGTGTGGTTTGATTTTTTCTGGGATGTCTCCTGATGGTATTTTACCAGAAACGATAGAATATGTAGATCATCCATGGTTTATTGGTGTTCAATATCATCCAGAATTAAAATCTCGTCCTTTCGATCCACATCCGCTTTTTTCTTCTTTTATTGAAGCCGCTGTAGAACAAAGTCGATTAGTTTAATGCGTAAATTGGATTACTTTGCTTTTGAGGGATAAAATGACTAAACCAAATGCACGTGTGAAAGTTGGAAATATGATTTTTTCAAATGAAATGCCTCTTTCATTAATTGCAGGGCCGTGTCAGATGGAAAGTCGTGATCATGCTTTTGAAATGGCTGGTCGTATTAAAACAATTACCGATCAGCTTGGTATCAGGTTTGTTTATAAATCAAGTTACGATAAAGCCAACAGAACCTCTTTGAATGCGGCACGTGGCATTGGTCTTGAAAAAGCAATGGCTATTTTTTCTGATTTAAAAAAAGAGTTTGATTGTCCCATATTAACTGATGTGCATACAGAAGAGCAATGTACAATTGTTTCTTCTACAGTTGATATTTTACAAATACCGGCTTTTTTATGTCGTCAAACAGATCTTTTGGTAGCAGCCGCCAAAACAGAATGTGTTATTAACATTAAAAAAGGTCAGTTTTTAGCGCCGTGGGATATGGAGAATGTTTTAAAAAAGGTTGTTTACAGTGGTAATCCGAATGTTATGCTTTGTGAGCGAGGCACGTCATTTGGTTACAACCGACTTATTTCTGATATGCGTTCGTTGCCTATTTTACGTTCATTTGGAGCTCCTGTTATTTTTGATGCAACGCATTCTGTTCAAGAACCTGGGGGGCAGGGGGCTTCATCTGGTGGACAGCGTCAATTTGTTGAAATTTTAGCGCGTGCAGCTGTTTCTGTTGGGGTAGCTGGTATTTTTTTAGAAACACATCAAGATCCAGATAATGCACCTTCTGATGGACCCAATATGGTTAAAGTTGATGATTTACAAAGATTGCTTGAGACTTTAATGGAATTTGATTATCTGTCAAAAAAGTTGAGTTGAGAAGAGAAAAAATATTTCATTAATAGGGCATTATAAATGAATCGAGACTTTTATTGGATAAGGAAACACATATGACTATAATTGTCGATATCATTGGGCGTGAAGTTCTTGATAGCCGTGGTAATCCAACGGTAGAAGTTGATGTTCATTTGGAGAATGGAGCTTTTGGTCGCGCTCTGGTTCCTTCGGGAGCTTCAACAGGAGCATACGAGGCTATAGAGCTTCGTGATGGTGGTTTGCGCTATCAAGGGAAAGGTGTTGAAAAAGCGGTTGCTGCAGTTAATGGCGAAATTCTTGAAGAACTTGGTGGGCGGGATGCAACAAATCAAATTGCTATTGATCAAGCAATGATTGCTTTGGATGGAACGCCAAACAAAGCCCGTCTTGGTGCCAATGCACTTCTTGGTGTTTCATTAGCTGTTGCAAAAGCAGCTGCGGATTCATTAAATTTACCTTTGTATCGTTATATTGGTGGTACACAAGCGCATATTCTTCCAACCCCCATGATGAATATTATTAATGGTGGCGTTCATGCTGATAATTTGATTGATTTTCAAGAGTTTATGATTATTCCTATAGGAGCTCCTACTATAAGAGAAGCGATCCGTTATGGCGCTGAGATTTTCCATGCATTGAAAAAGCGTTTAAAAGATGCGGGTTATAATACCAATGTTGGTGATGAAGGTGGTTTTGCTCCTCAATTTAAAAGTGCTGATCAAGCAATTGATTTTATTATGGAATCTATCATGATATGTGGCTATAAACCAGGTGAACAAATTGCCATTGGTTTAGACTGTGCTTCAACCGAATTTTATAAAAATGGTTCGTATTTTTATAAAGGTGAGGGGAAATGCCGTGACACCCAAGAGCAGGTAGATTATTTAGCGCAGCTTGTGAAAAATTATCCTATTATTACAATTGAAGATGGAATGGCAGAGGATGATTGGGAAGGTTGGAAGCTACTTACTGACACAATGGGAGAAAAATGTCAGCTTGTTGGCGATGATTTGTTTGTAACGAATTCAGCACGTTTGCGTGATGGTATCAAAATGGAGGTAGGCAATTCTATTCTCATAAAAGTTAATCAAATTGGTACATTGAGTGAAACACTTGATGCTGTAGAGGTAGCACATAAAGCAGGTTATCGTGCCATTATATCTCATCGTTCAGGCGAGACAGAGGATTCTTTCATTGCAGATCTTGCTGTTGCAACGAATTGTGGACAAATTAAAACAGGTTCTCTTGCACGTTCGGATAGATTAGCAAAATACAATCAACTTATCCGTATTGAGGAAATGCTAGGAGCCCAAGCACATTATGCTGGTGATTTATATCGTGTATAGTTGTGAGCAAAAAATATGAAAGTATACAATCATTTAGATTATGAAATTGAGATTTCTTATCAAAGGCATATACGCAATAATTTTTAAGTATTTAAATTTATAGGGATTAAGATGAGAGGTATAATTATTAGTCAAGATCAAGGAACTTATCTCGTTTCGGGTGATGATGGTAAACGTTATCAGTTTGCGACTTGGGATTGGTTGGGAAAGAATCCACCAAGGATTGGTAATGCTGTTGATTTTGTCTGTGAAGGGGGGGGTGTCAGTTCTGTTTTTCCATTGTTGAGACCAGGTACAGAGAACTCAAAGATAATGTTCGCACTCCTTTGTTGGTGTGCAGGTATCTTTGGTGTCCATCGTTTTATGGTTGGTAAAGTTAGGACTGGTGCTTTAATGCTGGTTCTATCTTTATCATTGTTTGGATTGATAATTACCGGAATTTGGGCAGTTGTTGATTTTATAGTCATTCTTGGAGGAAGATTTACGGATAAAGATGGGAATCAGATTACAGATTTTTAAAAATTTTATAATAAAGAGAAAGTAATTCAGTTCGCTTTTTATTTTTATAAATAATTAAGTTGCATCATGCAAAATTATTGTACTATATTTATTTAATATGAGATATTAAAAAACATGTACAGCTAAGTAAAAGTATTGAAAAAGACAATGCTATTTTATACGGGTAAAGCAAAGACGCAAATTAATTAAGGCGTGCATTGTTTTTCTGCTTATAGCAGTGGATAGCATTAGATTATTGGAGGCTCCAAACTATCCTAATTTCACGTTTATTACGGCTGCTATAAATTGTATTTACACCGTGAGGTTAATCCGCATATTATCAAATTAGAAATAATCTCTTTATGAATAACACATAAGGAGCGTGGGTAAGGATGAAGGGTGAAATTATGGTTCAAAATCAAGGGGGTTATCTCGTTTTGGGAGGTGATGATAAGCGTTATCAATTTGAGGATTGGAATTGGTTAGGAAAAAACCACCAAGCATAGGGGATACCGTTGATTTTATCTTTATTTTAATAGGAAATTTTAGGAAAAAGCTACAAATTAGAGGATATCCAATATTTATAATATAAAAAGTAGGTCATTCAGCTTACTTTGATTGTATTAAGGGGGATAAATTGAAAATAACAAATTATTTAGTGTAGATTTGGTAATGAGGTATTAATCAAAATCATGCATAGTTGGGCAAAATATTAAGAAATTTGTGCTGTAAAGACTGTGCTATTTTATGTGGACAAAGCAGAAACGTCGATCAATCAAAGTACGCTTTGTACTACCTCTTATGACGGTGGGAGTCTTAAGCTATTTCAGTTATCACATTTATCATGGTGAGTATGGATTGTATTCACGCAGTGAAGTTAATCAGCATATTAGCGAATTAGAAAAGGAGCTTCATAAAATAGAAGCTGAGCGGATATTCATGGAAAAGCGTATTTCTCTTTTACGCAACGGGCATATAGAAAAAGATATGTTGGATGAGTATGTCCGAAAGAACTTGAACTTCTCTAAGTCAAATGAACTGACAATCTTAATACCTTGAAATGATACTAAAGGTAAATGAAAAATCGCTTAATTTAAACAACAATCAGCAATGATATTGTTTAAGCCGATTGATAAGGCTTGTAACTTTTGTTCGTAAAGGTTATTCCTAAATAATCATAAAAGGGAGTTTAATATGGCAGAACGACTTAAAAAAAATTCTGCGTCGGCGGCGCGCACTGCATTATCAAGCACCACAAAGAAAGCACCAATAGCAGATTTTACAAAAGAAGAAGAAATTGATGCTTATCGTGAAATGCTTTTAATTCGCCGTTTTGAAGAAAAAGCAGGACAACTTTATGGTATGGGGCTTATAGGGGGATTTTGTCACCTTTATATTGGTCAGGAAGCCGTTGTTATAGGAACATTGAAAGCGGCAAAAGAAGGTGATCAGGTTATTACGTCTTACCGTGATCATGGACATATGTTAGCGGTTGGGATGAGTCCGCGTGGTGTTATGGCAGAATTAACGGGACGTCAAGGGGGCTTTTCTAAAGGGAAAGGTGGCTCGATGCATATGTTCTCTAAAGAAAAGAACTTTTATGGGGGACATGGTATTGTTGGTGCGCAGGTTCCCATTGGTTCAGGTTTGGCATTTTCGAATCAGTACCTTGGTAAAGATAATGTGACATTGGTTTATTTTGGTGATGGTGCTGCAAATCAGGGGCAGGTTTACGAGAGTTTTAATATGGCTTCACTTTGGAAGCTTCCTGTTGTTTATATTATTGAAAACAATCAGTATGCTATGGGAACGTCAGTTTCACGTGCATCTGCAGAAACTGATTTTTCCCGACGTGGTCTTTCTTTTGAAATTCCAGGTATTGTTGTTGATGGTATGGATGTTCGATCAGTAAAAGGAGCTGCTGATGAAGCAATTTCTTGGGCACGCTCAGGTAAAGGACCGATCATTCTTGATATGCAGACCTATCGCTATCGTGGTCATTCCATGTCTGACCCAGCAAAATATCGTTCAAAGGAAGAAGTCCAAAAAATAAAAGAGGAGCACGATCCGATTGATCAAGTAAAAAGTCGGATTCTTAAAAAAAATTGGGCGAGCGAAGACGATTTAAAATCTATTGAGAAAGAGGTCCGTGCAATTGTTGCTGATGCGGTAGATTTTGCACAAAGTGATCAAGAGCCAGATGCTTCTGAGCTCTATACTGATATTTTAGTTTGATGCGAGGGAAGCAAGTATGTCTATTGATATTTTGATGCCGGCGCTTTCACCAACTATGGAAGAAGGTAAACTGTCTAAATGGCTCAAGAAAGAAGGTGATAAGGTTAGCTCTGGCGATGTTATTGCTGAAATTGAAACGGATAAGGCTACAATGGAAGTAGAGGCCGTTGATGAAGGTACTCTTGGTAAGATTTTTGTGCCTGAAGGTTCAGAAGGCGTAAAGGTTAACACTGTTATTGCGATTTTGTTAGAAGAAGGTGAGCGTGCTGAGGATATTTCGCAACCTATTGATACAGCACAAAAAACTAAGGAATCTCCTCTTTCTCTGGCTTCGTCAGTTCCGCAGGCTGCTCCTACTTTTGATATATCTCCTAATTTTGATATTCCAGCGGGAACCCAAATGGTTACGATGACAGTACGTGAAGCGCTTAATCAGGCTTTGGCTGAAGAAATGCGGCGTGATGAAACAGTTTTTCTTATGGGGGAAGAGGTCGCGCAATATCAAGGTGCTTATAAGGTTAGTCAAGGTTTGTTGGAAGAATTCGGAGAACGCCGAGTTATTGATACCCCAATTACAGAGCACGGCTTTGCTGGGCTGGCTGTCGGGGCTGCTTTTGGTGGGTTACGTCCCATTGTTGAGTTTATGACATTTAATTTTGCGATGCAGGCGATGGACCAAATTATTAACTCAGCAGCCAAAACACGTTATATGTCTGGTGGACAAATGACCGCTCCTATGGTTTTCCGAGGTCCCAATGGCGCGGCTGCCCGTGTTGGTGCTCAACATTCTCAATGTTATGCTGCATGGTATAGTCATGTACCAGGTCTGAAAGTTGTCATGCCTTATAGTGCTGCAGATGCAAAAGGTTTGCTGAAAGCTGCTATTCGTGATGATAATCCTGTTATTTTCCTTGAAAATGAGATTTTGTATGGGCATCAATTTGATGTTCCTCAACTGGATGATTTTCTTTTGCCTATTGGTAAGGCACGTATTCATAAGTCTGGACAAGAT
Organism: Bartonella sp. AA81SXKL; assembly: GCF_042196945.1. Classification (NCBI taxonomy): domain Bacteria; kingdom Pseudomonadati; phylum Pseudomonadota; class Alphaproteobacteria; order Hyphomicrobiales; family Bartonellaceae; genus Bartonella; species Bartonella sp. AA81SXKL. The sequence continues at coordinate 247,272 of NZ_JBHIRH010000002.1, forward strand.
GTGACGATTGTTGCATGTGGAATTGGGATGCATTATGCTGTTCAAGCGTTACCAGAAATTGAAAAACTTGGTATTGATGTTGAATTGATTGATTTACGAACCATTCGCCCGATGGATTTTCCAACAATTCTTTCGTCAGTTAAAAAAACAGGTCGTTTGGTAACAATTGAAGAGGGATTTCCTCAGTCATCTGTGGGAACTGAAATAGCAACGCGTGTTATGCAGCAGGCTTTTGACTATCTTGATGCGCCAATTGCTACGATTTCTGGCAAAGATGTTCCGATGCCTTATGCCGCTAATCTTGAGAAGTTGGCTTTGCCTAATACTGCTGAAATTATTGAGGCCGTTAAGGCTGTGACATACAGAGCATAACGGAGGAAAGCATAATGCCCATTAAAATTACAATGCCAGCGCTTTCCCCTACGATGGAAGAGGGAAATTTAACAAAATGGAATATTAAGGAGGGAGATAAGGTTTCCTCTGGTGATGTTATTGCTGAGATTGAGACGGATAAAGCGACAATGGAAGTCGAAGCCGTTGATGAAGGTAGGGTTGCTAAAATTGTTGTTCCTGCTGGAACACAAGGCGTTAAAGTAAATGCTTTAATTGTTGTTTTAGCAGAAGAAGGTGAAGATTTAGCTGAAGCTGCAAAAGTTACAGAAGAAATCTCTTCTTCTACAAGACAAAAACCAGAGGGCATCAAACAGACAGATTCTCTGAAACAGACGGACTCAAAGGGAATAAAAATGTCTCATGAATCATCAACTGGGCAATTAATACAGCAAGATAAAAAGGAAGCTCGTCTTTTTGCCTCTCCCTTAGCGCGGCGATTAGCATCTCAGGCAGGTCTTGATTTATCCCTTATTTCTGGAAGTGGTCCGCATGGGCGTATTATTAAGCGCGATGTAGAAAAAGCTGTGAGCAGCGATATGTCTAAAGTGTCTTATTCCTCACCGATAGGGGAGCTAATAGCTACAGGTGCTTCGGACAAACAGATATTGAAACTCTTCAAAGAGGATGAATATAGCTTCGCTCCCCATAATAATATGCGTAAAACAATCGCGACACGTTTGGTGGAATCAAAACAGAGAGTCCCACATTTCTATGTAACGGTAGATTGTGAACTTGATGCGCTATTAGCACTGCGTACACAACTGAATGCTGCTGCTCCAATGGTTAAGGGGCAGGAAGAAACTCAGCCTACTTATAAGCTTTCTGTTAATGATATGGTGATCAAAGCTGTCGCACTTTCTTTGAAAGCGGTTCCTGATGCGAATGTTTCTTGGCTTGAAGGCGGGATGCTTCATCATAAACATTGTGATGTTGGGGTTGCTGTTTCTATTCCCAATGGATTAATTACACCGATTATTCGCCATGCAGAGGAAAAGCCGTTATCACTTATTTCCAAAGAGATGAAGGATTTTGCAAAGCGTGCGCGCGAGGGCAAGTTAAAAATGGAAGAATATCAGGGTGGAACAACAGCTGTATCAAATATGGGGATGTATGGTATAAAAAGTTTTTCGGCTATTCTTAATCCACCGCATGCGACGATTTTTGCGATTGGTGCAGGGGAGCAACGCGCCGTTGTTAAAAATGGTGCATTAGTTGTTGCGACAGTTATGTCAGTTACGCTTTCTGCGGATCATCGTGCTGTCGATGGTGCTTTAGCAGCAGAGCTCGCGCGGACTTTTAAGAAGATGATTGAAAATCCATTAGCAATGTTGGTTTGAACTGTTTAACAGTTCTTCACGTAAATTGTGAGAAAGCGTGTTAAGAGAATAGAAACAAATTTAAAGAGTTTAAAGAGCAATGTTATTGCTATTTCTGGTTTGGATAAAGCATTTGCGTGAAGCTTAAAGCAAAAGACATAAGATAATTCTCTCATGTTGTTTTACAGACTTAAGTTCAAAAAATGCATATCCATTTTATATATATCCATGGAGGAATTACTGTGGTAAATCTTTATGATGTAATTGTGATTGGATCAGGTCCAGGCGGATATGTAACCGCAATTCGTGCAGCACAATGTGGCTTTAAGACTGCGATTGTTGAACGTGAACATTTGGGAGGGATCTGTTTAAATTGGGGATGTATTCCAACAAAGTCCCTTCTACGTTCAGCGGAAATGAAACATTTTGCTGAACATGCGATAAATTATGGATTAAAAATTAATGGTTCAATTGAGGCAAACATCAAAGATGTTGTGGCACGTTCACGGGGTGTTTCAGCACGTTTAAATGCTGGTGTTGGTTTTTTAATGAAAAAAAACAAAATTGATATTATCTGGGGTGAAGCAAAGCTTACTAAAGAAGCAAAGGGAAGCCTTCCTGCGGAAATTATGGTTTCTTCATCCTCCAAACCGATTATGCAACCGCAAAATCCAGTCCCTAAAGGGACGTTAGGGGAGGGAACTTATCAAGCAAAGCATATCATTATTGCAACGGGCGCACGTCCTCGTGTCCTTCCTGGTATTGAGCCAGATGGAAAACTCATTTGGACTTATTTTGAAGCTATGATACCGCCAGCAATGCCAAAATCGCTTTTGGTTATAGGGTCTGGGGCTATTGGCATTGAATTTGCTTCTTTTTATCATGATATGGGGGCGACAGTAACTGTTGTTGAAATGATGCCCCATATCATGCCTGCTGAAGATATTGAAATTTCAACGTTTGCTCGTAAACAGTTAGAGAAAAAAGGTTTACGCATTCTTCGTCAAGCAAAAGTAACAAAGGTTGAAAAATCTTCCGATTCTGTAAGTGTACATATTGATGTTCAAGGTAAAATAGAGTCAATGACTGTTAACCGGTTGATTTCCGCTGTTGGGGTGCAAGGTAATATTGAGAATCTTGGTTTAGAAGCTTTGGGAATAAAAACCGATAGCGGCTGCATTGTAACTGATGAATGGAGTTGGACGGGGGTGGAAGGTATTTATGCTATTGGTGATGTAGCAGGCCCTCCTATGTTGGCCCATAAAGCAGAAGAAGAAGGTGTGATATGTATTGAGCATCTTGCAGGTTTGAAAAGCGCTCATCCGCTTGATAAAAGAAAAATTCCAGGGTGTACATATTGTACACCACAGGTTGCCTCTGTAGGGCTTTCAGAAGCGGCTGCAAAAGAAGCAGGTTATGATATACGTATTGGTCGTTATTCTTTTGCTGCGAATGGTAAGGCGATTGCTTTGGGTGAAGATCAGGGGTTAGTAAAAACGATTTTTGATAAAAAAACAGGACAGCTTCTCGGGACCCATATGGTAGGGGCTGAGGTAACAGAATTGATACAGGGTTTTGTTATTGCTATGAATCTTGAAACAACAGAAGAAGAATTAATGCATACTGTCTTTCCACATCCGACCTTATCGGAAATGATGAAAGAAAGTGTATTGGATGCTTATGGTCAAGTTTTAAACGCTTGATGACTGGATTGTATGAAAAATTTTATATTTTTGATTGTTACTTCGTATTTATAAGGCAAAGGCTTAAATGGTTACGGTTGTTGATAGAGTTGCAAATAGACGATTGCGTCATCCTGAAAAGGCACATCGTCCTGATACAAGCGTTCAAAAAAAGCCAGATTGGATTCGTGTAAAAGCGCCAACATCACCAATTTATAAGGAAACACATGGTATTGTACGTACGCATAAGTTAGTGACTGTATGTGAAGAAGCTGGTTGTCCTAATATTGGCGAATGTTGGAGCCAGAGGCATGCTAGCTTTATGATTTTAGGTGAAATATGTACGCGTGCTTGTGCTTTTTGTAACGTTGCAACAGGTATTCCACTTGCCGTTGATGATAATGAGCCAGAACGTGTCGCTGATGCTGTTGCACGGATGGAATTAAAACATGTTGTCATTACATCTGTTGATCGTGATGATCTTGCTGATGGTGGTGCTGAGCATTTTGCAAAAGTTATTTATGCGATTCGTCAAAAAACTCCTAAAACAACAATTGAAGTTCTTACACCTGATTTTCGTCATAAGGATGGCGCTTTAGAAGTTGTTGTTGCTGCTAAGCCTGATGTTTTTAATCATAACTTAGAAACAGTTCCTTCTAAATATTTGAAGGTCCGTCCAGGGGCACGTTATTTTCATTCAATTCGTTTGTTACAACGTGTTAAAGAACTTGATCCAACAATTTTTACAAAATCGGGAATTATGGTTGGCCTCGGGGAGGAGCGAAATGAAGTTTTGCAATTGATGGATGATTTGCGCGCTGCTGATGTTGACTTTATGACAATTGGACAATATTTGCAGCCTACACGAAAACATCATCCAGTTGTTCGTTTTGTGCCTCCTGAAGAATTTGAGTCTTTTGCCAAGATTGGTAAAGTAAAAGGATTTTTACATATGTCCTCCAATCCTCTAACGCGTTCATCTCATCATGCTGGAGATGATTTTGCCATTTTGCAAAAAGCGCGTGATGAAAAATTTTCCTTACAGAGATAATTATGCCGATTTTTACAATACATCGGCAGATCACCCATAGTGCCAGTGAAATGTTTGATCTGGTTTCAGATATTGAGCGTTATCCTGAATTTTTACCAATGTGTGAGTCTTTAATAATACGTTCTCGAAAAGAATATGGAAAAAAAATATTGCTTCTTGCGGATATGACCGTTGGCTATAAGATTATTCGTGAAACTTTTACGACTCAAGTATTTCTTCAGCCGGAAAAAAGTCTTATAGAAGTTAAATATATTGATGGTCCATTCAAATATCTTGAAAATCGTTGGGCCTTTCATGATATTGAAAATACCAATGCATGTAATGTAGAGTTTTTTATTGATTATGAATTTAAAAGTAAAACGCTTGGATTAGTGATGGGCTCAATGTTTGATATTGCGTTTCGTAAATTTACTGAGGCTTTTGAGAAGCGTGCGCATCAGATTTATGGCTCTACGGTAACATAGTCTATTCTGTTATTTTTTAACAATACGTATTGCTTAAACAGCGTGAAGGTGAAAACCGGTTTCCATCTTTACTATTTGTTTTTAATTCAGCTTTCAAAAGCATATTGAGGGAATATCATTTTAAATGATGAAGATGATGCACAGCTTCATGCTTTTGTTTCTCTCTTTTTTAATAGATGCACACTCGTTAAACAAAACGCCCAAATAGAACATGCTTGCGTCATACCCATTTCATAATAGTGCTCATAATAAATAGTATAGATTCTCGTAAAAGTATATAAAATCTACATCTGTACACTTATGAAGAAGTTCTCCTGTATCATTTATTTGCCATCTCTCAAGATGTTGTACCAGCTCTTAGCACTTGAGAGAGAGGTACAAGTTTTCCTTTCATTAATCATTTTATTTATACAGTTTTTTCTCTTGTGGCGTGTAAGTGAATAAATTTGATTAATTCAACCTACACAGGACTAAAGTGAGATAATTTTACGCTAGTCAGATCGTTCATTTTCAAGTTGTGATACAATAAAATTTTTTCAAGATGTTGACGATTATAGACTCGATGGAGAATAAAGAATTTTGAAATTAGTATGGGGAATTCAGTGAAGCAATTCCAGAATCATTTTAAAAGCATTTTCAACAGTTGCATGGCGGATAGCATTGCGATTAAGATGAGCAAAGTGCATTTCTTTGTGCAGGGGGGAGTGGTTTTTATAAGCTACTGCGCAATGCACAAGTCCTACAGGTTTATCAAGACTTGCACCTCCTGGACCAGCAATTCCTGTTACAGAAACTGCAATGTCAGCTTGTGAATGTTTTAATCCACCCTCAGCCATTGCAAGAGCAACTTCTTTTGAAACGGCACCATAGGTTTTTATAAGTTCAGCACAAACGCCAACAAGGCGTGTTTTAGATTCATTTGAATAAACAACAAATCCACAATCGAGAACATCTGATGATCCTGCTATATTTGTGAGGCATGCAGCAATGAGTCCCCCTGTACAAGACTCTACAGTTGTTAACAGCAAACCTTTTTGGCGAAAGGTATTAAGGACTTCATGTGCTTGTTTTTCACAAAGATATGTCATTGGGGAAGTTCTCCTGAATAAAGAACGCTCGCTGTTGCAAGAGCAGCAATTCCTTCACCACGACCAATAAATCCAAGCCTTTCATTTGTTGTTGCTTTGATAGAGATTCGATCAGGTGTCATTGCAAGTATTGTCATAAGATTTTCTGTCATGGCATGACGATAGGGACCAATTTTAGGATTTTCAGCGATAATTGTGATATCAACATTGGCAATACGTCCACCTGCTTGTTTAATAATATCAAGAGCATGACGGAGAAAAATTTCTGATGATACATTTTTCCATTGAGGATCAGAGGGAGGGAAATGTGTGCCAATATCTCCAGCACCTCGCGTAGCGAGCAGGGCATCTGTTAGCGCATGAAGAGCAACATCCGCATCGGAGTGTCCATTTAATTTTTTATGAAAAGGGATTTTTATACCACATAAAATAAGAAAATCACCATCCTCGAAAGAGTGAACATCATAACCATTGCCGGTGCGGATATCAGGAAACATTTGCATTTTCTTTTGGAGATATAAATGTGCAGTATTAAAATCTTCATGCCATGTAATTTTTATGTTGTTAGGATCCCCAGGAATGGCACGCATAGGAATTCCAAACCATTCGGCAATTGCAGAATCGTCAGTGAATTCTTGTTTGCAAGCTTGTTTTGCTTGTTTATGGGCCGCTAAGATATGTTCAAAGGGAAAACACTGTGGAGTTTGTGCACTATAAAGATGGGTACGGGGAATTGTTTCTAAAATATGCTGATTATTTATACGTTTAAGGGTATCAGAGATGGGCAGAACAGGAAGAACACCTTCTTGAGGCGTGATAGTGTTGTGAATGTTATTAAGAAGCTTGTTTTCGATAAAAGGGCGTGCACCATCATGAATATGCACATATTGGGGGGCAAATTTTTTGAGTGCATGAAGTCCATATAAGGTAGAGATTTGACGTGTATTGCCTCCTTCAACGATAATAAGGCGCTCTTTAAAATCGTCAATAGCTTGTTCACAGATTTGGCGATCTTCTGGATGAATAACAAGAATAATTGTTGTGATAGCTGGATGCTGCAAAAAACAATGCACGGTATGATAAATAATTGGCTTTTGTCCTAGAAGCCGATATTGTTTTGGAATTTTATGGGGAGATCCTGCTCTTTCACCCCGTCCAGCGGCTAATATTATTGCTGCAATAGAAATACTTAATCTCCTTGTATTATAATCTTAGTTTGCTTTTTTGTCATTAATTTTAAAATGATTTTGAAAGGATGGTTGTTGTAGATCAGCAAGGGATATCACGGATAATACCTCAAAAAAAGCATTTAATGCTTTTTGAAGTGCGGTATTTAAACCACAAAAATCAAACAAGGGGCAAGTTGGTTCTGCAGTATCGAAGCATTCTGCGAGGGAAAAGTTGTCTTCTGTTACTTTCACAACATCCGCGACTGAAATCTCTGCTGCGGGTTTAGCCAATCTAACTCCACCATTGCGTCCACGCACTGTTTGTATAAAACCTTCTTGAACAAGCAGCTGAAGGATTTTAAATAAAAAAAGCTCTGAAACGGCATATGCTTTAGCGATTTCTGGAACACGACTGAGAGTTCCCTGATTATCTGCACAATACATGAGCATTCGAAGAGCATAATTTGTTTGTTTTGTTAATCGCATCTCATTTCCTTCGTAAAGTATCGTCGAACACAGTCTATTTTAAAGATATTTTGCAAAATGTAGAAGTTTTTTCTCGTTGACTATATTTGCTCTATTTTAAATGTAGTATTAGTATTGTCAATTTTTGCTACAAAAGGTTATATGAGAATAATGGGATAAGGGTATGTAAGCTCATGACGAATATAACATCTGTGACGAATCTTCAAGACATAGATAAAAATACTTATAACGATGAGTTGTATCGTTTAAGTAAGGTATATATTTTTTTAGGGATTACAATTATTGTATTGGCTTTACTTACGGCCTCTGTTTCATTTATTATTCTTATTGGATTAACTCCTGTTGTTCCCAGTAGAACAGTAACCCTTATTCTTATAGGAATTAATAGTTTTTGGGTTTTAGGGCTTATTGTCATCGTTTTTTATGAGATGATACCGATCATTCGTGCTTGGCGTTCAAGGCGTGCAGGATCGCGTCTTCATGTGCGCCTTATTTCATTGTTTGCACTTGTTGCGACAATGCCAGCTGTTGCTGTAGCTCTTGTATCGGGTCCAGCACTAAATTTGGGACTTGATCGATGGTTTGATACAACAACGCGGCAAATTGTGGGCTCTTCTATTGATTTAGCAAATGCTTATGCAGATGAAATGCTTCAAAATTTAAAAAATTTATCCTACGCGATGGCATTTGCACTTGATAACAAAAAACTCTTAGAACGTAATCCAGCTGAATATAGGATGCAATTGACGCGTCATGCTCTAGGACGCAATTTGCGTGGTGCATTTTTGTTAAGTTCTAGCGGAGCTATTTTTGTATCGAGTGCTCTTGGTGATGAAGATAAACTGCCAATTCCTCCTTCCCATCTTATTGAACGTGCAACCAGTGCGAGACCTTTTTCTTTTCAACCAGGCGTTCATGATTATTTTGGTATTATTTTAAAATTTACCAATATTCCAAACACATTTTTATATTTGGTGCGTGACGTTGATAAAGGTGTTTTATCTGCTTTGCGTTTGACAGAAGTTAATACAGATCGTTATCGTGATTTAAATGAAAATCGCCTGCTGACACAGATTGCATTTGGTATGCTTTATTTGTGTCTTTTTTTTAGTTTATTCTTATCAGCCATTTGGGCTGCTATTGCTGTTGCTGATCGCTTAGTACGTCCTATTCGTCTTCTCATTAGTGCTGCCGATGATGTTGCTTCTGGAAATATGGAAATTTTCGTGCCAGTACGAGCAAAAGATGGAGATATTGGGCAATTATCCAAAACTTTTAATTACATGGTCAGTGAATTAAAAAGTCGGCGTAATGAATTGATTGCAGTGCGTGATCAAATTGATGAAAGACGGCGTTTTTCTGAAGCTGTGTTATCGGGTGTAACAGCGGGAGTAGCAGGTATAGATGATAATGGTGATATCACCATTATCAATCGGTCTATTGAAGCGATGTTTGATATTCGCTCAGAGCACGTTGTTGGAAAAAGTCTTTTATCTTTAAGCGCTGAAATTTGGCAGGTTTTTCAGTTTGTGCGTTCATTGGATCGTAAAAACCATCGTGAGCAGGTCACTTTAAACGTTGCAGGAAAAGAGCGTGTCTGTAATGTCCAAGTTACGATGGAGGAGGATGATGGACAAGGGCAATCTTGGGTTCTAACAATTGATGATATTACAGACCTTGTTGCAGCGCAACGTACAGCGGCGTGGGCGGATATTGCGCGGCGTATTGCACACGAAATTAAAAATCCTCTTACACCTATTCAGTTATCCGCTGAACGCATTCGTAAACGTTATAACAAAGCTATTACACAAGATAGAGAGGTCTTTGAGCGGTGTATTGACACAATTATTCGGCAGGTTGGAGATATTGGGCGTATGGTTGATGAGTTTTCCTCTTTTGCACGTATGCCCAAACCAAAAATGCATATTTTAGATATACGAGAATTGTTGCGCGAAGCATGTTTCTTGATAGAAGTGACGCGACATGATATTCATTTTGAGCAAGATTTAGGAACTCTACCACTTATGGGTGCATTTGATAACCGTCTCATTGTACAGGCTTTTTGCAATGTTATCAAAAACGCGAGCGAATCCATAGATTCAGTTATGCGAGAGGAAAATATTCACGGTCATATTCTTATCCGTTCTTATCGTCAGGAAGAATGGGTGGTTGTGGATGTTGTTGATAACGGGAAAGGACTTCCTAAAGAGCAAAGACAAAAGTTATTAGAACCCTATATAACAACGCGGGAAAAAGGAACAGGGCTGGGGTTAGCTATTGTGCGCAAAGTTATTGAAGATCACGGTGGTTTCATGGAGCTTCATGATGCACCGGAGAGTTTTTATGAAGGTCGTGGTGCGATGATCCGTTTGATATTTCCAGCGGATGGGGGTAAGCAGGGTAATATTATACAAGCCATAAATCATAAGATAGGGGAATAGTATGGTATCAGATATCTTGATTGTTGATGATGAAGCAGATATTCGTGAGCTTGTTGCTGGTATTTTAGATGATGAAGGTTATGAAACGCGTGTTGCTTGTAACTCTGATGAAGCATTGGCTCAAATTAGTGAGCGTATTCCAAAGCTCATTTTTTTGGATATTTGGCTACAGGGTAGTCGTCTCGATGGTTTAGCACTGCTTGATGAAATTAAAACACAATATCCGGCTCTTCCGGTCGTTATGATCTCTGGTCATGGTAATATTGAGACGGCTGTTTCCGCTATAAAGCGAGGAGCATATGATTTCATTGAAAAACCTTTTAAAGCTGATAGACTTGTATTGGTTGCAGAGAGAACACTTGAAAATTCAAATTTAAAACGTGAGCTTTTAGAATTGCGAAAGCGTTCGAACGAGACATTAGAGTTGCTCGGAAAATCGACAGTTATAAAAAATTTGCGTCAAATCATAGAAAAAGTAGCACCAACCAATAGTCGCATCATGATAACAGGTCCTTCAGGGGCAGGAAAAGAGACTGTTGCACGAACTATTCATGCGCTCTCAACGCGTTCGAATGGGCCATTTGTTACAATAAATGCTGCAACGATTACTCCAGAAAGAATGGAAATAGAGCTGTTTGGCAGCGAAATGGAGGGAAGAGAGCGTAAAATTGGTGCCTTAGAGGAAGCTCATGGCGGTATCTTATATCTTGATGAAATTGCTGACATGCCGCGTGAGACTCAAGGGAAGATTCTTCGAGTTTTAACGGGGCAAACATTTGAGAGAATTGGCGGCACAAAACGTGTTAAGGTGGATGTCCGTATCATTTCTTCGACAGCGCAAAATCTTGAAAACCTCATTTCTGATGGGCGCTTTAGGGAGGATCTTTTTCACCGTCTTTCCGTTGTTCCTATTGTTGTTCCGCCCCTTTCAGCGCGTCGTGAAGATATTCCAGAACTTGTACATCATTTTGTAAAAACAATATCACAGCAGGTTGGGATTAAACCGCGTGCAATCAGTGATGATGTGATTGCTATTTTGCAAACGCACGCTTGGCCGGGTAATGTGCGGCAATTACGTAATAATATTGAGCGTCTTCTTATTCTTGTGCGGGATGGTGATGGTCCTATAACAGCGGACTTTCTTCCCAGTGAAGTAAGTGATTCTTTGCCACGTCTTCAAATGGATTCAGATGAAAGTATAATGGATTTGCCGTTACGTGAAGCTCGAGAATTATTTGAAAAGAGATATTTAGTGGCGCAGATTGGGCGTTTGGGTGGAAATATATCACGTACTGCTGAATTTATAGGCATGGAGCGTTCAGCTTTGCACCGTAAACTTAAAGCGCTTGGAGTTTCTTAAAGCGATGCGTATTATTATTTGTGGAGCAGGACAGGTTGGTTATGGGATAGCAGAGCGTCTTGCTGCTGAAAATCACGATGTTACTGTTATTGATATTGAAACGAGATTAATTGAAAAGATTCGCGATACATTGGATGTGAGAGGTTTTGTTGGTCACGGTTCACGGCCTGAAGTTCTTTTGGCTGCAGATGCAGACAAAGCTGATATGTTGATTGCTGTCACTTTGTTTGATGAAGTTAATATGGTAGCTTGCCAAGTAGCACATTCATTATTTAATGTGCCCACAAAAATTGCTCGTATTCGCTCACAATCTTATTTAGAACCACGTTATAAGACGCTTTTTTCCAGAGAGAATATTCCCATTGATGTGGTTATTTCGCCAGAAGTTGAAGTTGGGGAAATGGTTTTGCGCCGTATTGCTTTACCTGGTGCAATAGATGTTCTTTATTTTTGTAATGATGATATTGTGGCACTAGCTTTGGAATGCATGGAAGATTGTCCAGTTATTAATACACCTTTGCGTCAATTAACAGAGCTTTTTCCAGATCTTCATACGACGGTTACTGCTATTAAACGTGGCGCGGAATTATTGGTTGCACATTCAGAAACGCAATTACGCGTTGGTGATATAACCTATCTTGTTGTTTCTCGTGAACAGATGCGTCGTGCTGTTGGGCTTTTTGGTCATAAAGAACAAGATGCCCACCGCATGATTATTGCAGGGGGTGGTCACATTGGCCTTTATGTTGCACAGGCTATTGAAAAGCGTTTCCATAAATTAAAATTGAAGATTATAGAAGCGCATAGAGAAAGAGCCCTCACAATTGCTGATCAGCTTGAAAAAACAACAGTTTTATACGGTAACGTGTTAGATCCAGTGATTCTTCAAGATGCGGGAATTGATCAGTCCGATTTAATGATTACATTGACCAATCAAGATCAGGTTAATCTCTTAAGCGCTATTATTGCTAAAAGATTGGGCTGCAAAGCCAATATGGTATTGATTAATAATGTTGCCTATCAAGAATTTAGTCGTGCTGTTGGTGTGGATGCATATCTTAATCCCCATAGCGTTACAATATCGAGAATTTTGCAACAAATGCGCCGTGGGCGTATTCGTTCTGTTCATTCAGTTTTTAATGGCCGAGCAGAAATTATTGAAGCTGAAGTGATGCAAACATCTTCATTGGTTGGTAAGTCATTATCAGAGCTCAATTTATCAGATGGTTTGAGAATTGGTGCAATTTATCGCAATAAGACAATAATACAGCTTTCGGCAGATACGCGCATTTTGTCTGGTGATAGAATAGTGATTTTTGCTCTTGCTGATAGGGTTCGTGATGTTGAACAACTCTTTCGCGTAAGTTTAGAATATTTTTGATATATTATCTATGGATATTTGTACTTTTTGGTATAGTGGACAATTAAGATTGGTAGATAGGCTTTGTTTGTCCTCAATGGTTAAAACTGGACAGCGCGTTAAGCTTTTTAGTTATGATAAAAAATAGATAATCTCCCTGCTGGTGTTGAGCTGCATGAAGCCGAATCAATTTTACCACGCTCAGCAATTTATCGCCTTGATCCCGATTTTTCTGATGATAAACTAGGGTGTACAATTGTTCAGTTCTCGGATTTTTTTCGTGTTATGCTGATGAAATATCAACAAGGTGTTTGGTTAGATACAGATGTTTACCTTGTTAAACAATTTCATCCAGATGCGGATAAGGTTTGGTTGGCAAGAAAAATAATACAAGAGTAGGCGTTTCTGCACTTTATTTTCCGCCCAATAACCCTATTATAAAAATATTTGAGGATTATTGGGCTGGCACAGAAATTATTCCTCATTGGCTTGGGTTTAAGCGTCGTGTTTGGAGACCGTTCTGGTTAAAGAGGAAAAAATGCCGATTTTACCGGGAAATCTTGGCGTTACAATATTTGGCAATGATGGTATTTCACGATTAGCAAAACGATATGGTTTTTTTCATGAAGCAAAGGAAAAGGAAACTTTTTATTATTGGACTGGGCGAAAAACTGAACGTATTTTTGAACCAGCTTTTGGTGTAAAGCCGCTTACAGATTCACGCTTGATAGGCTTTCATATTCACAGAAAGACAAAGACTACGAAAAGACCTCAGGAAGGAAGTTTTTACCATTGGGCGGTATCTCGCATTCTGGATGTTCATCATTTGTTTAGGTAGAGTTATTATTGCTATTTTAACTATTGAGATTTTAATCTATCTTATACAATCTCTTGATTGTAGCTTGCACAAGAGAGTAATGTTAACATATGGATAAAAACATTGAATGTGTAAAGAGCGGTTGTTATATGAACGGAAAGTAAAAATATGAGTGATCCAATGAAAACAGCATTAAGCCTTGTTCCTATGGTTATTGAACAAACCAATCGTGGTGAGCGGGCCTATGATATTTTTTCCCGTCTTTTAAAGGAGCGGATTATTTTTATTAATGGTCCTGTTGAAGATGGTATGGCAATGCTTGTTTGTGCACAATTGCTTTTCTTGGAAGCGGAAAATCCTAAAAAAGAAATTAGTCTTTATATTAATTCTCCAGGTGGAGTCGTAACATCTGGTATGGCTATTTATGATACTATGCAGTTTATTCGCCCTCCTGTTTCTACGCTTTGCATGGGGCAAGCGGCATCTATGGGGTCTTTATTGTTAACGGCTGGAGCAAAAGGTCATCGTTTTACATTGCCAAACGCACGTATTATGGTGCATCAACCATCTGGTGGTTTTCAAGGTCAAGCTTCAGATATTGAGCGACATGCGCAAGATATTATAAAGATGAAACGGCGTTTAAATGAAATTTATGTTCAACATACGAGTCAAGATTATGAGGTTATAGAGAGAACTCTCGATCGCGATCATTTTATGACAGCAGAAGAAGCCAAAGCGTTTGGCTTAGTTGATGATGTTATACAATACCGTGCAGAAACTGAAAAAGAAGAAAAAGATTAAGAATTTTTATAGAAAAAACAGCTACTTTAAATCAAGAGTTTTATAAAAAATATCGCAAAATAAGAGAAACACCTAAAAGTATTGAGACATGCATGGTTTTCTATATGTCTTTTAGTTTTCATGATGAAAGGCTTCCTTTGAAAAGGCAAAGTGTTCATATATTGTGGTGAAAGGAAAGAAAAATGAGCAAAATTAGCAATAGCGGGAACGAATCAAAAAATACTCTCTATTGCTCGTTCTGCGGCAAGAGTCAGCATGAGGTGCGTAAGCTCATTGCGGGGCCTACTGTATTTATCTGTGATGAATGTGTAGAGCTTTGCATGGATATTATTCGGGAAGAAAATAAGTCTTCTGGGGTTAAGGTGCGTGATGGTGTTCCTACGCCACAGGAAATTATAACAGTTCTTGATGACTATGTTATTGGTCAGCAGCATGCAAAGCGTGTTCTTTCTGTTGCTGTTCATAATCATTATAAACGGTTGGCGCATCAGTCTAAAAGCAATGATATTGAGTTGGCTAAATCAAATATTCTTCTTGTTGGTCCAACGGGTTGTGGTAAAACTTATCTTGCACAAACATTAGCACGTATTATTGATGTGCCTTTTACGATGGCGGATGCGACCACTTTGACTGAAGCGGGTTATGTGGGAGAAGATGTTGAAAATATTATTTTGAAGCTTCTTCAAGCAGCAGATTATAATGTTGAACGTGCGCAGCGTGGTATTGTTTATATTGATGAGGTTGATAAGATTTCTCGTAAAGCAGACAATCCTTCTATTACAAGAGATGTTTCGGGGGAAGGAGTTCAGCAAGCATTATTAAAAATTATGGAAGGAACGATTGCTTCTGTTCCTCCTCAAGGTGGACGTAAGCATCCGCAACAAGAGTTTCTTCAGGTTGACACCACAAACATCTTATTCATTTGTGGGGGAGCTTTTGCAGGTTTAGAACGGATTATTTCAGGGCGTGGTGAAAAAACTTCTATTGGTTTTTCTGCGACTGTTAAGGCTCCGGATGAGCGTTGTGTCGGTGAAATTTTTCGTGATTTAGAGCCTGAAGATCTTATTAAATTTGGTTTAATACCAGAATTTATTGGGCGGCTTCCTATAGTCGCTACCTTAGAGGATTTAGATGTTAACGCCCTCATGCAAATTTTATCCCAACCTAAAAATGCGTTAGTAAAGCAATATCAGCGTCTTTTTGAAATGGAGAATGTTGAGTTAGCATTTCATGAAGATGCTTTACGTGTTATTGCAAAGAAAGCAATTGAACGTAAAACTGGTGCTCGTGGTTTACGTTCTATTATGGAGAAGATCCTTCTTGAGACGATGTTTGAGCTACCGGCTCTTGAAGGCGTTCAAAAAGTGGTTATTTCGAGTGATGTCGTTGATGGTAAAGCGCGTCCTCTTTATATTTACTCAGAACGTGCAGAAGATAAAGAAAATGTATCAGCATGACATTGTGCGATGCACAATATAAAAGGTGGTAGTGAACGGTATTTGATAGGTGTTTCTAATAATATCATTATAATGCTTGATTTATGTATGAGTAATTACCACTTCATGTACAGTGAAGAGCTGAGATTTTCTAAAGGTGGGCTAATTGTTGTAGATAGCTCATAGGCTCCAGAAAGGAGAGTTATGCAATATATTGATGAAAAGACAGATGAAGTAAGAGATGGGGTTTATGCTGTTTTACCTCTTCGTGATATTGTTGTCTTCCCCCATATGATTGTTCCACTTTTTGTGGGCCGCGAAAAATCAATTCGTGCTCTTGAAGAAACGATGGCGGTTGATAAGCAAATACTATTGGTGACACAAAAAAATGCTTCTGATGACGATCCAAAATCAGAGGATATTTATCATATTGGTACATTTGCTAATATTCTTCAACTTTTAAAGCTTCCTGATGGTACTGTAAAGGTTTTGGTTGAAGGAACTGCACGTGCAAAAATTAGTCAATTTGCTTTAAGTGAAGGTTATCATCAGGCTTTTGCAACTGTTACAGAAGAACCTAGAGAGAGTGATGTTGAGATTGAAGCTCTTTCAAGGTCAGTGATTACTTATTTTGAAAACTATGTAAAGCTTAATAAAAAAATCTCTCCTGAAGTTGTGAATGCGATTGGCCAGCTTGATAATCCTTCTAAGCTTGCCGATACGATTGCTTCTCATTTGATGATTAAACTGGCAGAAAAACAGGAAATATTAGAGCTCTTACCTGTGCGGGCCCGTCTTGAACGTGTTTTGTCCTTCATGGAAGGAGAAATTTCTGTTTTGCAGGTTGAAAAACGTATTCGTTCGCATGTTAAACGGCAAATGGAAAAAAACCAACGAGAATATTATCTCAATGAGCAGATGAAGGCTATTCAAAAAGAGTTAGGAGCAGGTGATGATAGCCGAGATGAACTCTCTGAATTAGAAGAACGTATCAAGAATACAAAACTATCCAAGGAAGCACAGGAGAAAGCTGGAGCAGAATTGAGAAAATTACGGAATATGTCTCCTATGTCTGCAGAAGCGACAGTTGTACGTAACTATCTTGATTGGTTATTAGCAATGCCTTGGGGTAAAAAATCTAAGATTAAAAACAATTTAGATTTTGCTGAAAAGGTCATGAATAATGAACATTTTGGTCTTGAAAAAGTTAAGGAGCGAATTATTGAATATTTGGCCGTACAAAGTCGCGCGTCAAAGATAAAAGGTCCCATTATTTGTTTGTTAGGTCCTCCAGGTGTAGGGAAAACATCATTAGCGCGCTCTATTGCAAAGGCAACGGGACGTGAGTATGTTCGTATCTCATTGGGAGGTGTCCGAGATGAAGCAGAAATTCGTGGACATCGCCGAACATATATTGGCTCGATGCCTGGAAAAATTATCCAGTCTATGAAAAAAGCAAAAAAATCTAATCCGCTTTTCTTGCTTGATGAAATTGATAAAATGGGCCAAGATTTTCGTGGCGATCCTTCATCCGCTTTATTAGAAGTTCTTGATCCTGAACAAAATGGTACATTCATTGATCACTATTTGGAAGTTGAATATGATCTTTCTGATGTCATGTTTATCACAACTGCCAATACACTTAATATTCCAGGTCCGTTAATGGATCGTATGGAAATTATTCGTATCGCTGGTTATACTGAATGTGAGAAAATGGAAATTGTTAAACAGCATCTTTTACCAAAGGCACTAAAAGATCACTGTTTATCTAAAAAAGAACTCAGTATTTCTGATGGAGCACTAAGGTCAATTATTCAGTTTTATACACGTGAGGCAGGCGTTCGTAACCTTGAACGTGAACTCATGAAAATTTCCCGCAAATCCGTTACAAAAATTCTCAAAACACATCAAAAATCTGTAAAAGTTACAGAAAGTAATATTCATGATTTCTTGGGTGTTAAACGTTATCATTACAATCAGATTGAAGGAGAAAATCAAATTGGTGTTGTAACAGGTCTTGCGTGGACAGAAGTCGGTGGAGAGTTATTAACCATTGAAGGAGTTATGATGCCCGGCAAAGGGAAGATGACTGTAACTGGAAATTTACGTGATATTATGAAAGAGTCCATTTCAGCGGCAGCATCTTATGTACGTTCTCGTGCTGTTGATTTTGGTATTGAACCTCCACTTTTTGAAAAACGCGATATCCATGTTCATGTTCCAGAGGGTGCGA
Organism: Bartonella sp. AA81SXKL; assembly: GCF_042196945.1. Classification (NCBI taxonomy): domain Bacteria; kingdom Pseudomonadati; phylum Pseudomonadota; class Alphaproteobacteria; order Hyphomicrobiales; family Bartonellaceae; genus Bartonella; species Bartonella sp. AA81SXKL. The sequence continues at coordinate 265,369 of NZ_JBHIRH010000002.1, forward strand.
CACCAAAAGATGGCCCATCGGCTGGGATTGCAATGGTGACAGCAATTGTTTCGGTCCTTACAGGAGTAGCTGTGCATAAAGATATTGCAATGACTGGTGAAATTACTTTACGTGGACGCGTTTTACCCATTGGTGGATTAAAAGAAAAACTCTTAGCAGCTCTTCGAGGAGGGATAAAAAAAGTACTTATTCCTGAAGAAAATGCAAAAGATTTGGTTGATATTCCTGATGATGTCAAAAATAATATGGAAATTATTCCAGTAAATCATGTGAGTGAAGTTTTGAAACACGCTTTGGTTCGTTTTCCAGACACTATTGAATGGAAAGAACCCTCTACAGGAGCTGTGCCAATCCGGTCAGAGAGCAGTGATAGTGAAGGAATACAGATTGCGCACTGATTCACTTATCTCATTTATAACGGCATTTTTTAGGTGGTAGAAGGTGTTGTTGAGGTTATTATTCTGTTTTTTGTTGGAAAAAGTGAAAAATTCCGTGAATAACTGTGATTATTGCTAAAAAAACAATGTTTTGGATAAAAATAAGACTTCTGTTTGCTGTACTTTTCAATAAACTGACCAATAACATGATTAAGTCATGTTCAGGTAATATAGGGAAAGGAAATATTTTATGAATAAAAGTGAATTCGTTAGCTCCGTTGCTGAAAAGGCAGGTGTTTCGAAAGCGCAAGCTGGTGTTGTTGTTGATGCTTTTATGGCTTCTGTAACAGAAGCTTTGGCTTCAGGGGGAGATGTTCGTCTTCCAGGTTTTGGCACTTTTGAAGTTTCTCATCGTGCTGCAACAAAGGGGCGTAATCCTTCAACTGGTGCTGAAATCGATATTCCAGCACGTTCTGTACCCAAATTTTCTGCAGGAAAAAGCCTTAAAGAAGCAGTTAATAAAAAATAATTTAAGCTACATTAAAAAAACCCGATTTATTTATAAACGGGTTTTTTTAACACATGTGTTATGCTTGTTTTTCACATAAAACTTTGAGATCCTTGCGATGCTTTTTATTTTCATGTATTGCTGGAAATATATTGTTTTTAGTCTTTTCAATAAAATATTGCACTGTATTAATTGAGCGCGGGTATGGCTTATAAAATGTAATATTAACTTTTATTACGCTGAAGTGTTACGGTATTTATTTCAAAACAAGATCCGTAAATAATATGAAGCGGAAAACTCTGTAAAGTCCATAAAAGTTATTATATATCACCATTTACGCTTAATAAAAGCGCATGTTGGTGCCACCGTGCTATCTATTTTTCTCAGTTCCTATAATGTTGCGACTAGCCCCAGATATCTGAGACGAGTGCATAAGGGATAGTTTTATTCTTTTACTCTTATACGCCAACCTTTCTTGTGACGCACCAAGAGAATAATTTTATTGATTTATTATAAAATCCTGAAATAAAAGAATCTTATGATATTCAGATTTCGCTTTCAATATTGGGATTTTTCTTGGCATTTGAGAGGGGAGAGATAGCTCCAGCTCTATCCTACAAATATTTTTTCCATATCTTTATTTCACTTGTGATATGCAAGCAAGTATTTTTCCTTCATCATACAAGAGTTAAAATGAGAGAACATCACAAATTTTGAGGGAGGAAGTTACAAAACAGAAAAATTACTCTTATAAAATAATATACATTACGTAATATAAAAACTATTAATAAAGATAGTACAGTATTACTTGTGTATTTTCCATTTATTTATTTTGATTATTCATAATATATTTATATAATTATTTTGTTTTTAGTCATTAAATCATATTAAATTGTTGATAGCGGTAAAGTTTTTTTATAGCCAAAAGTTATTTTACAGCATCTACATAATTGAATAAATGATGAAACGTAGGGTAGTATTTATTGATTGGGGGAGACAGTCTTTAAAAGGCTTTAGAATGATTTTTTCACGAGAGTCATAAAGATCTATTCAGTAGGAGAGAGGCGAATCGTATGTTTTTTATAAACAGGAGCTCTTTGATTCTTTATTTGCTAACCACTGAGTACAATCATTGAGAGCTCTCGCTGTTATGGCTTGTTTTTTTACTAATTTTTTTTCTTTACTTGGTAAGCGTTTTCCTGAATGTTTAATAGAAGCAATAGGCGGAAAGAGTCCGAAATTGATATTCATTGGCTGAAAAGATTGTGTTTCTGCTTTTTCATCTATGATGTGTCCCCCTGTAATATGATTCAAAAGGGCTCCGAATGCTGTAGTTTGTGGGGGTAGGCAAGGGGAAATATGATGATATTCGGCAGCAGCAAAACGTCCAGCAAGAAGCCCTATTGCCGCTGATTCTACATAACCTTCACATCCGGTAATTTGCCCTGCAAAGCGTAGTTGTTTTTTTTGTTTTAAACGAAGGGTTTGATCAAGAATAATTGGCGAGTTGAGGTAGGTATTGCGGTGAAGACCACCAAGACGCGCAAACTCTGCTTTTTCAAGACCTGGAATCATTCTAAAAATACGAATTTGTTCACCATATTTCAGTTTTGTTTGAAAGCCGACCATATTATAAAGCGTTCCAAGTTTATTATCTTGGCGTAATTGAACGACAGCATAGGGTTTAACTGTAGGGTTATGGGCATTAGTTAAGCCCATAGGTTTCATAGGACCATGTCTTAACGTTTCAAGTCCGCGCTCAGCCATAATTTCAATGGGGAGGCATCCATCAAAATAGGGCGTTTTTTCAAAGTCACGAAACTCTGTTTTTTCAGCATTTTTTAACTCTTCAACGAATGTTTCATATTGTTCTTTGTTGAGGGGACAATTAAGATAATCTTTTCCTGTTCCCTCAGGACCAATTTTATCATAGCGAGACTGATACCAACAAATGTTGATATCAATACTGTCGGTATAGATAATAGGCGCAATTGCATCAAAAAAAGAAAGAGCTTTTATACCGGTTATTGCTTGTAATTTTTGAGCAAGTGCAGGCGATGTAAGGGGTCCTGTTGCAATGACAACATGTTTCCAAGCTTTAGGAATTTCTTGAACTTCTTCACGTTTGATTGTTATAAGAGGGTGATTTTCAAGTGCTGTCGTAACGGTTTTTGAAAATCCATCACGGTCAACAGCAAGAGCACTACCTGCGGGAACTTTGTTGGCATCAGCAGCTTTCATAATTAACGATTTTGCTAATCGCATTTCAGCATGTAAAAGCCCTACGGCATTTGTTAATGAATCATCGCAACGAAACGAATTTGAACAAACCAGTTCTGCCAATTTATCGGTTTTATGGGCATCTGATTTTTTTTCGGGTCGCATTTCATGCAAAACAACAGAAATTCCTGACTGAGCGATTTGCCAGCTTGCTTCACACCCCGCAAGACCGCCACCGATGATATGAATTGGGATATCAAATGTCTTTAACATAATTGACTTTTAGCGTAAGCAGTTATGTATGAAAAGCATAGATTTTGTTTTTTTTATATATTTGTTTGCTTTTTTTCTGTAATTAATGGTATAGAAACGCCGCTTGTATAAGGTTATTAGCTTGTAAGTTTGAGCGGATGTGGCGAAATTGGTAGACGCACCAGATTTAGGTTCTGGCGGGAGACCGTGGGGGTTCGAGTCCCTCCATCCGCACCAAAGCAATCCCTTAAGTGCTACGGATTTCTACGTGTCTGAAATTCCGCTTCATGGTAAATGTAACACTCGAAGTGTTAGAATGTAATGATTATTAGAGTGGGTTGATCCCTCTCCTTAGAAAAATGAAGGTGTTTAATGCAGGTTACCGAGACGCTTAATGAAGGACTGAAGCGCGAAATTAAGATCGTGGTTCCAGCGAAAGATTTAGAAGAAAAGTTGAATGAACGATTGGATGATACCAAGGGAAAAATCAAGCTTAATGGTTTTCGTCCCGGTAAAGTGCCTAGTGGGCATTTGCGAAAAATGTATGGTAAATCCTTTATGGCTGAGATTCTCAATGAGATACTCAGTGATGCACCCCGTTCTATTTTAGCAGACCGCAATGAACGTGCAGCGATGCAGCCAAAAATTGATATAGATGAAGATGAAAAAATTCTAGATGGCAAAGCTGATTTTACTTTTAGTTTAAAGTATGAAGTTTTACCAAAAATTGACATTAAAGATTTTGAACATATTAAGGTTATCCGTGAAATTGCAACTATTCCTGAACAGGATATTGATGATCAAGTCAATCGCGTCCTTTCTTCTACGCGTAATTATTCCCTAAAAGAGGGGAATTCTGAAGAAGGTGATCGTATTACTATAGATTATCAAGGTAAGCTTGAAGGCATTCCATTTGAAGGCGGGGCAGATAGTGATGCACAACTGATTCTTGGGTCAAAACAATTTATTCCTGGTTTTGAAGAGCAATTGGTTGGTGTGAAAGCTGGGGATGTAAAAACGATTTTTGTTAAATTTCCTGATAATTACAGTGCGGCACATTTGGCGGGACGGGAAGCAGAGTTTGACATTACTGTCAAAGCTGTCTTTAAACCAGATGAATTAAAAATTGATGATGAAGCAGCGCAAAAAGTTGGTTTAGAGTCTCTAGATCGCTTACGTGAGGTCGTTCGTGGGCAGATTGAAAGCCAATATGGTTCAGTGACACGTCAAAAAGTTAAGCGTCAAATTCTTGATGCTTTAGATGCTGATTATAATTTTGAGATTCCTGAAGAACTTTTAGAGGTTGAGTTTAACAATATATGGGCTCAGGTTAATGATGATTTGAAAAAGGCTGGGCGCAGTTTTGAAGATGAAGGTATTACAGAAGAAAAGGCACGGGAGGAATATCGTGTCCTTGCGCAGCGTCGTGTTCGTCTTGGTTTGGTGCTTTCTGAAATTGGAATGAAGGTTGGTGTTAAAGTTAGTGAAGATGAGCTAAAAGCAGCCGTTTTTGATCAGGTTCGCCAGTATCCTGGACAAGAGAAAGAGATTATGGATTTTTTCCGTAAGACTCCGGAAGCTGTTGAAAATCTACGTGCTCCGATTTTTGAAGAAAAGGTCATTGATCATTTATTAGCACAGATAAAAGTCACAGATAAAGAAGTGACGGTTGAAGAGTTGATGAAAGAATATGACGAATCAGATGTCCCTGAAGAAAAGCCGGCAAAGAAAAAGTCTGCAGTGAAAGAAACGTCTACAGAGAAAAAAACAGCTAAGAAAAAGGCTCCTAAAAAAGCTTAATATTTATGCAAACAACACAAGCCCGATAAAATAGGGCTTGTGTTGTAAGATTTATATCCTAGGATTGCACTGAGAGAATGGTTTTAGATAAGCCATGAGTGAATTTTAAAAAATTGGTAGTGGATTGGCAATGAGCATCATTGATACGCGTACTCCTGATTCTAAGCGTTTTATTTCTGGAGTTACAGGTGATTGGGAAGTCATCATTGGCATGGAAGTTCATGCGCAAATCATATCAAATTCGAAACTTTTTTCAGGAGCATCAACCAAATTTGGTGCAGAGCCGAACAATCATGTATCACTTATTGATGCAGCCATGCCAGGTATGTTGCCTGTTCTTAATCAAGAATGTGTTCGTCAAGCGGTTCGAACGGGGTTAGGATTAAAGGCGCATATTAATTTAAAATCTGTTTTTGATCGCAAAAACTATTTTTATCCAGATTTACCGCAGGGGTATCAGATTTCTCAATTTCGCTATCCCATTGTAGGAGAGGGAAAGATTATTATATCTGTTGGTCCAGATTCGAATGGACAATTTGAGGATATTGAAGTGGGAATTGAGAGGTTGCACCTTGAACAGGATGCTGGAAAATCGATGCACGATCAACATCCAACGATGTCTTTTGTAGATCTTAATCGTTCTGGTGTTGCTCTTATGGAAATTGTTTCCAAGCCTGATATGCGCTCATCAGATGAAGCTAAAGCCTATATGACAAAATTGCGTACGATTGTTCGTTATTTGGGTACTTGCGATGGCAATATGGATGAAGGTTCTATGCGTGCAGATGTCAATGTATCTGTTCGTCGTCCTGGTGAAGGTTTTGGAACGCGCTGTGAAATTAAAAACGTTAATTCTATTCGCTTTATTGGTCAAGCAATTGAATATGAAGCGCGTCGTCAGATTGCAATTTTAGAAGATGGAGGCGTCATAGATCAAGAGACTCGGCTTTTTGATGCCGCTAAAGGTGAAACGCGCTCTATGCGCTCAAAGGAAGAAGCGCATGACTATCGTTATTTTCCTGATCCTGATCTTTTACCGTTAGAATTTGATCAAGCATTTGTGGATGCTTTGGCAGCAGACTTACCAGAGTTGCCTGACGCTATAAAAGCACGTTTTGTTAAGGAAATGGGATTGACAGTGTATGATGCTTCCATTCTTGTGACAGAAAAGGCTATTGCTGATTATTTTGAAGAAGTAGCGCGTGGGCGTGATGGAAAAATAGTTGCCAATTGGGTGATTAACGACCTTTTAGGGGCTTTAAATAAAGATAATCGTGAGATTGAAGAGTCACCAGTATCGCCAAATCAATTGGGAAGCATTATTGATCTTATAAAAGAAGGAGTTATTTCTGGAAAAATTGCCAAAGATCTTTTTGAGATTATTTGGAATGAGGGGGGAGATGCACGCCAAATTGTAGAAGAACGAAATATGAAGCAGGTAACGGATACAAAGGCTATTGAAAGAGCTGTTGATAAGATCGTTGCCAATAATTCTGATAAAGTTGCGCAAGCAAAGCACAAACCTGCTTTAGCTGGTTGGTTTGTTGGACAGGTAATGAAAGCAACAGGTGGTAAGGCAAATCCCCAAGCTGTTAATGAATTGGTGAAGATGAAACTTGGCATAGATTAAATTTTATGGGGTGGAGAAGAAGCCATACATATGATATCTTCTTGAAATTAAAGGATAGTACGTTAACCTATCAATTGGAATTGTAGTTGAATTTACTAGTAACTTTTTCGATAATTTCAATCGTTAATAATTTTATTCCAACGATTAATTTCATGAACGCACTAAATGAATGGAATAGCAGATGGCTCGTTTTTTTAAGCAAATCTTCACATGGTGGAATGGCAATACCATTGGTACGCGTTTTTTCACATGGCGCAAAGGTAAGCGGATAGGGGAAGATCAATTTGGAAATATATATTATGAAGGAGGACTTCATAAGGATGGTTATCCGCACCGTTGGGTTATCTATAAAGACTATTCTGAGGCCTCTACTATTCCACCAGGTTGGCACGGCTGGATTCATCATCGCTGTGAGTGTCCACCAACACAAGAGGATTATCATCCTTATGAATGGGAAAAGCCTCATGTTGCAAATATGACAGGAACAAGTGAGAGCTATCGACCAAAGGGGGCTATCACCTCCAATGGAGAGCGTTCTTGTGTGCATGAAGATTATGATGCGTGGTCACCTAAAAAATAACATGTTTTAATGTGCGTGTGTATTTTTGTCTTATTTGACTCTATGTTATGAAAAGAATTATTTTTTAAGGTGCGATTGATTTTGATATGATGAGATTTTTTTTATTGTTAGGGGTGAGGCATTTTATATATATTTTTTTTATGGGAATTTTAGTGTTTTTATCCTTAAATAATGGGGTGCGGGCTGAGCGTATTAGCAATGGAATTGCTGTTTTTGCAGGTCTTGACAAAATCACGGGACGGACCACACGTTTTGAAGTTACTCTTGGTAAAATTTATCAGTACGGCGCATTACAGGTAACACCACGTGCGTGTTATACGAGCTCTAAAGATGAACCCACGCGTACAACTGGTTTTATTGAAGTCAATGAAGTAACATTAGATAAAAAAATACGGCGTATTTTTACAGGATGGATGTTTGCAGATAGTCCTGGTTTGAACGCTGTTGAGCATCCTATTTATGATGTGTGGTTAAAGGATTGCAAACAGAATTCTCAAGATCGTCCTCTTCAATAATTAGTGTGTTATCTATTTATAATTCATTGGTTTATAATGGTCCTTTATCATTTTGCAACTTAATAGGAAGGTTCAAATTCCTATGATTGCCTCATTTAAATTTTTTATATTGAATTAATCCGGACTATTCTCTTGCACGTTACAAGTGGCGGATGTATCAATAAGACTGTCTAAGAAAGGAATAAAAAATTCTGTCATGAACTGTTTAAATTCAAAGATGCATCATTAGAATCAACATATTTTTTCAGTGTTTCATAAGAGACAGTTCTTGAATTATATCTGTTAAAGGTTGAAATGAAAGGCTTGTTTATATTTGTTAAAGAGATGAACTGACGCTTTTGCATGTATGAAGGAAACAGACTATCAAGTAAGTAATTCATCATGAAACACCAATTAGTATATCTAGAGAACGCTGTATTGGTATTTTTTCTCATAGAGATGTCGTTTTTCGTTCAAAGCGTAGAAGCAATGCAGGACATATTAATGGAAAAATTGAGATTTAAGATTCTTTAAAGTTTATCAATCGAAGTATAGCTTGGTTAAAAAATGCAATAATCAATATATTTCTAGTAAGAAAATAATGTTTATATATTTTTATTATACACCACCTCATAAGTGAGTTTGTCTATTCGTAAGTTCTTGTATATTGCATGGTAACTTCACATTTAAGTAAGCAGGATACCACTAAGTTTGTAAATCATATTCTTGATATCCATGCTTTTTAAAATCTTTTGTATAAAATACACGTGTTTTCATGTAGAGCTATTGAAAATTTAAAAAAGGGCTTCGAAGAGGCGTTGAGAAGATTCTGCATCACTGGGAATGGTATATTTATTTTGTATAAAGAATAACCCATTTTCTAAAAAATACGAGATTTCATACAATGAAAGTTTCTAGTCACCAACATAATGATGTTTCCCGATTGCCGAAACAACCTAAAGAACCCTTATTGAATGTTCCATTTATTATAGTTGTTTTGATAGCATTTTGTTTTTGTCTTTATTGCATTTCTCAGTATTTTTTTTCTCATCAGGTTTATGTTGAAAGCCTTGAGTTTTTTTCATTTATACCAGCATTGTTTAAGAGGGATCCTGTAGCATTTTGTTATACCATGGTGAGTTATTCATTTATGCATAGTAGTTTTAAACATGTTGCTCTTAATATGGTTTGGCTTTTGGTTTTCGGCTCTCCTTTAGCAAGGCATTTTGGTGTTTTACGTTTTTTAATTTTTTGGGTGTTAACGGCAGTTATTTCTGTTTTGACTTATTTTACATTTCATCAAGAAAGTACCATATCACTTATTGGGGCGTCAGGTGCCGTATCTGGAATGATGGGGGCTATTGCACGTTACGGTTTTCCTAGTGGTAATCTAGCTGTCAATGTGCAGAACGAAAAACTTTTGGGATCTTTATTATCTGTCAAAAAAGCTCTGTGTTCTAAGGGGGTTCTTGTTTATATGAGTGTATGGCTGACGACTGATTTGATCATAGGTATTTCTTCTATTTTGTTTGAAGAAAATGGCATCTCAATAGCATGGGAAGCTCATATTGGCGGGTTTTTTGCGGGTTTTTTGTTGGTTGGTTTTTTTGATGTTTCACAAAAAATTAAAAACTAGAATCTAAGATATTGATGTGCCACATAAAGAGCTATTGTTGCTGCATTTGAAACATTTAATGATTTAATATTTCCAGGCATGTCAAGGCGTGTTAAAGCGCAAACGGTTTCGCGTGTTTTTTTACGTAAACCTTTACCTTCTGCTCCTAAAACAAGAGCAATTTTATTCCCTGTTAATGCTGTTTCTAGAGGTTGGTCACCTTCTGAATCGAGACCAAAGCTTGTAAAACCTGTTTGATGAAGTTCTTGAAGAGCTTCAGCAAGGTTTCGTACGGTAATATAATGAATCATTTCCAGAGCTCCAGATGCCGCTTTCGCAAGAACACCGCTTTCGTGGGGAGAGTGACGGCAAGTTGTAATAAGTGCTTTAGCTTTCAATGCAACTGCAGAGCGCATAATAGCACCAACATTATGTGGATCGGTAATTTGATCCATGACAATGACCAGATCAGTATTGGTTAGTTCCGACAGTTTGCATGGTTTGAGGGGGAGAGTTTCCAAAACAATACCTTGATGAACAGCCTCATTTCCAACAAGCGAATCAAGATATTTGGGGGTGCATAATGTAACAGAGCAAGGATAATCTGATTCGGATATATTTAATCGTTTTAAGGCATTTTGTGTAACGTAAAGACATTTTAAAATTCTTTTTGGGTTTTCTAAAGCAGCCTGAACAGAATGAATGCCATAAAGATGGATGATCTCTTGCTGTAAAGAAGCAGCTTTCTTCTTTGGGTGTGTAAAAGATCGAGAAGGAGAGCCTTTTGTATCGCGATATCGGCGACGCAAACGAGCATAATGAGAATTTTGTGATGTTTTTTCTTTCATAGCTTCTTTATAACGTGTTAATAAGAAAAATAGAGAGAAAAAATCTATAATTTAAAATTATGAGCAGGAAATTTGTACAGAATTGTATTTATTCTGTTGACAGATACAATAGTAATCGTCATAACCACTTCGCAATCAGATTGAATTGAATGGGTATTCAAGATGGTTGTCGTGATGTCTCATTGCGCGACTTTATCGGTGTAATGGAGGGGTGCCCGAGTGGTTAAAGGGGGCGGACTGTAAATCCGTTGCGTATGCTACGTTGGTTCGAATCCAACCCCCTCCACCATTCATCGAAGGAGAGTTAGTACGTGGGTCATGCGGGTATAGCTCAATGGTAGAGCAGCAGCCTTCCAAGCTGAATATGCGGGTTCGATTCCCGCTACCCGCTCCAAATGGTTGTTGATGATTGGGCAAATAGGTATGATGGAGGATATTCCATTTATAGATTTGGTGGGGTTTTCCGTCTAAGAGTTGTGGTGATTGGGCTGTTTACAGTCTGGTCAGACTTAGGTTTTGCAGAACTGTCCCTAGGTGCTAATAAAAATTAGGGAATAAAACAAGAGATTAATAGCAATGGCGAAGAGCAAGTTTGAACGAACAAAACCGCATGTTAATATTGGTACGATTGGTCACGTTGATCATGGGAAGA